>NZ_JBDJLK010000004.1:0-167564 GCF_039673335.1 Pseudomonas sp. TWI929 | reverse complement strand
GGCAGCTTGGACCTTGTATTCTCTTGAGTAAGATTTACGCACTAATTTTGCCTCCAATTGGGCGCCATCATAGCGCCCGATGAAGGTGTCCAAAATCATTAGGCCAGTTCAAGGCCGCTCCTACAGGGACCGAGTCAGCTTTGCCGTCAGGCATCGCGCAACAGGTCATGGGTATCGAGTAACCGGAAGGCCACCTGCGGATTACGCTCCAGCCCCCGCCGGATCGCCGCCGGGATCGACTGCCGGGTCTTGCGGCACAGCCCGGGCTGGTCGTCCAGCTCGATGACGATGCCGCGCATGGTCCGGACTTCGCTGAAACCGGGGACGATGTGCACGCGGATGCTCTTGATCGGCCAGGTGTACGCGACCGCAACCCCTGGCACTTGAGCTAGCGCCTCAATACCGTGTGGGAACAGGTTTGCCGCGAAGAAGGCAACTCGTTGCCACTTAAATGAAAAAACCATGCCGAGTACGTCCGCTACAAATCCGCGTACGGCGACGCGAATGTAATGCCATTCTCGAGCAACCTGACACCCCCAGTTCCGCCCTTATAACTTGAGCTTTGGCTTGATGAGATTAGATTTCATCCGAGATATAAAAACTGGAACAAAACAAATCAAGCAGAGCGATAGAACTGCAACAACTGAAAGCGCTAAAGAGACAACGGGCAGCCCATAAACATCTGCAGCAAACGCTATTGACAAACCTACAACTGTCAAGCCACCAAAAGACACCCCATAAAACAACCCCATCACTGAAGCCACTCTGTTTTCGGGGCAGACAGACAGCAAGCCGTTCATTGAGACCATCAGGCCAACCTCAAACAAAACCATATACATAAAATAAAAAGAAAGAGACATTAATGAATTTTTCGTTACGAATGGAGCACCTACAAACATCGCCGCGAGCAATATAGCTATAATAACCTGAAGTTTAGCCACCCTGGTTGAAGACAAGAAGTAATTAACAATCAGAACCCCTACAACGATTCCAAGACAACCAATCATCTCTCCAACGATTCCCTTCCCTAGCCCCATATTCAGCCATGCTAGGGGAATCCATGTGCGAGCGACCTGATTGTAAGACTGAAAAATAATGACGACTAAAGAAAAACACATAAAATACAGCCGAAGAATTTCATTTTCTCTGATTTCTGCGAGACCCGCCCTGGTAGAACTGAGAACAGGAGAGCTTAGTTTTTTATTGCCACCGACCGAGCGCATCCTCATGCAACACATGGCAGACGCAACATAAGTTAACCCATCAATTACCGCTATAGACAAGAGCGAAATTTTTGAAACCAGAATGAAACCCGCAAGCGCTCCAAAGGCTTGCCCGAAAAAGCCACCACCCATAACAAAATTGTTAGCCTTATCGAGACTCATTGGATCCGCAAGACTTTTAACGCCTACACTTCTATATGTCTTAGTCGTCAGTTCAAGAAAGCCCCGAACCGCTAGAATTAAGTACACCGCCAATAGCCAGTCAGACTGAACGCATAAACCCATAATAACAGTGACGATAGCGGAAACAATCTCAATTTTAACCAGACCTTCGCGCACAGCATAGCTGTCACATATCCTTACCGCCAATGGCAATAGGAATATTGCTGGCAGGAACTGTGCAATATAAACGCCTGAGGCTTTCACTGCCAATGAGTCCACACTAAATATACTTAATGCCAAAGCGGACACGAACAGAGTTGTCCCAGCAGAACTAATCAAGGCGGATAAAGAAAGAAAAATTATAGACGCATTCATGACATATACCGCCGTCCTCCCTTTAAAACACGAGAGGACGGCAAAGGTTAATTGATATAGGACAGAAGACCACCTTTTCTACGCACATCACACGTAACACAATGAAATGCCCCACCAAACCTCATCACATTTCGAAACGGAACTGCGACAACTTCGAAACCCCATGCCACCAACATATCTATAAGCGGACCCTCCTGCTTCTCGACCACAACAGTATGGGGATCGAGCATCAAAACATTCATGTTTATCCAAGTACTTGACATATACATAGTATGATTGTCAGGTATGGTAGATCTAGGTGCAAACCTGACGTCCCAGTCTTTAAGAATCTCAGGCACTTCAGACATACGCTCTGGATTCAACAAGATCTTTCCCGGAGCCAGAGGCATAAAAGTTGCGTCAATATGCATTGGCGCCGAGTCCGTTGGACTTATCACGTGAATCGTGTATTTGCTATCAATATGGCGCCTTACCCATTCAATACCTATGGAATTGGTCACGTGACTTAGTTGAGCAAAAATATCATGGCCGCACTTAATGAAATCTGCCGCATCAAACACAGGCTCAAATTCATTAACGACAAACTTATTGGCACCCAAAGGATCTGTCTTATCATAGTCCGCTTGATACAGTTCATCTAGAAGCTGAGGCTTTGGTGCGCTAATCCACTTGGCGCCGTCTTTGAAATACTCCTTAAGCAAGGGGCGATAAGCATCTATTTCAAAGTACCGTGACCGCCAAGACATAGGCGATTCAATTATAGTGTCGCCTATAACTAGAAGAATGTCTCTAGGCATAGCCGCGTAAAGCCCGCTTGGAGCATTCCAGTTGGGTGTGCTAAATGGCTTTGCTTGATCAAGCCTTTCAGGACGCGTGACCTTAATCCCTCGACCTGATATGACCTCTGCTAACCCATCCAACTCTGCACATGCGGCAAGATAGTGGGATTTTGGTAATCTGTTCCCAACCTCGCGGATGAAGTACTCTTTGCTTTCTTCTGGCATGGTGGCTTCTAGCATTATATCCCATTCTGGGACTGCTGCGCCTTGCATAACGCCAACGATCACTTCTTCTAAAGCATCCCACTCATTGTGAGAGTTAACTCGAGCCTTAACAATTCCGTTCATTGACAACCCCCTGATTACACCACCATTAAGAATTTACTGGATTATTCTCATTTGAAAAATCACCAGTTACAAAATAGTTAAACAAACGCTCACCCGTAGACTGCGGCGTAAAGAAAAATTCCTTTCTATATTTTTTTCCAAAAATAGAATAAACGAACATATCTCTAAATGTTCTTACTATATATCTCGGACCCAGGCGCACAAGCATCTTGCAGTACTCGCGCCCATCGACTGGCTCTCCAAACCAATGATTCACTGATATAGAGGGTGTAGTAGACTTCACATAGTGCCACCACCCCCTGGGGATAAATAACATATCCCCAGCAGCCATCGTAACCTTGTAAACCGTCGCCCTCATAAATTTTGGAAAGTCTGCCATGTCGAAACTTTCGCAATCAATACGACTGTTCACAATATTATCTACGTAAGGATATACGTAAGGTGTGTCCTCAAAAGGAACCAAATAGACAACCTTACTACCATTAACCTGCAAGAAGATATTGTCTTTCAGATCCGAATGCAGACCTGAGCACGTACCTTTTGAGCCAATCCAAAGCCTCGTATCTGAGCCCCCAGGATACTGTTCGGTTATTTTGGAAAATAAAAAGTGCCGCTCAATATCATCAATGAATTCACGAGAGCGAACATACCCTAAGTAGCACGGTTTTGCGTGATCATCATGTGCTAGATCGACAAATTTCTCGAAGGACATTAATTGCTCATAACGCTCATGCCCGCCATCCAATTCTCCGCCGGTCGCTGGCAAATCAACCAGAGCTTTTACTTCTTTATTGCCAATACGCTCCCTCAACGTATCAAAATTCCACTTACTACCCATCCAGCTTTCAGCCAAACCCCTAACAACAATTGGAGCAGCCGACTCTATTGACTTAGTCAAAATGGATTCATCTGACGCATGCATAATTTCTAGATCTGTTACATTCATACGCTCGCTAAACCTCCAACTGTCTCCCCTCCATCGATCACGAAATTATGACCGGTGGCAAATTTAGCATTAGAAGACGACAGGAATAGCGCGAGATCGGCAACCTCTTGTGGGTCACCCAACCGCCTAAGTGGAATTTTTTCCGCGCACTCTTTAATTTTCGCGTCAGAATACTCCGCTCTTTGCATCGGCGTTAATATGTATCCAGGACTAATGGCATTAACCCTGATTTTCGGCGCCAGCTCCAAAGCAAGGCATTTCGTCATCTCAATAATACCGGCCTTGCTTATGTTGTAACTTATGTAGTTCGGCATCGCGACCATCCCACTGACCGAAGCTGTATTTATTATTACCGAGTCAGTGCTTTGTCGCTGCATAACTACCGCTACCTCCTGCGCCATGAAAAACGCAGCCTTTAGGTTGATATCCATCACCTTATCCCAACTACCAGGGGTAACCGCTAAGGTAGGTTCGCGAATGCTGACACCTGCATTATTTAATAAAATGTCTACTCCTCTAAATTCTTCAACGATCGAAGATAGCGCCAATTTTCTATCCGCGTCACGAGTAATATCTGTCGACACAAAAATCTCAACATCGCGAAACTCACCATTTCTCATACCTTCAGTTATCGCAGCTTGGTCAATGATTGCCACCCGACATCCTGCTTTTGCAAATGTTTTTGACATTGCAAGGCCGATGCCTGAGGCGCCCCCCGTCACAATCACTCTCTTGTCTGAAGCTGGCCTTTCCATAATTGTGCCTTTTTTCTAATTAGTACATCCCTTCATGAAGGACCACCAAGTTTCTTGAAAATGCTTAACTCCTGACTCATGCTCACCCGCGAGAGCATTTATGGAGAAGTGGGTCGATCGAGTATTGGCCTGCAGGTTTCTACAAACCACGAAATCCTCTTCCATGTCATTAAAGATGTCAGCCCTGAGAATCTCTTTATCTATAGGGAAATTTTGTTGCTGTACGTCAGTCTGAAATACAGAAATCTCGATTACAGTACGACTAGAGGAGATTGGCTTAAAAACAAATAGCGACAGATGATTTCTTGCTGGCTGAACCGTCAGGAGCGGAAAGACGAAGCCTTGCCTCGAAACGCCGCCAGGTTCCCACAAGTACTTTGAGTGCTCGTTGGGTGGAATGTCTTTATACGGCATGGGAATTTGGATATGAGGCCCACAGGGGATTGTCCTGACGCCGTTAAAATTAAATGCGCCTAAGGTCTTAGGATGGACATACGCAAAATGATAATCTTCAACATAGTTCTCCACGAGCAACTTCCAATTCACATTCTCATCAAATCTGAATCTGGCGATCTCTGTCATTTCCTCGTACGGAAATTCATAGTCATCAAGATATTCTGTATAGCCTTCGAGCCAACCCTCAAGAGATTCGGCACCTTCAACGGGACTGGCGAACACAAACCCCCTCCATACATCTACGGAAGCAGCTTTCAGGTGAAGGCTTTCAACTTGCAAGTCATCAAACCAATGTTCTTTAGGTATATGCTTTACACAGCCACTTTCAGTAAAGCTCCACGAGTGGTAAGGACAAACTATTCCCTTGCAACTTCCATTGCCGCTTAGCATTCTAGCGCCACGATGAGGGCAAACGTTATGAAAAGAACGAAGTGTTCCGTCTGAGGCCCTCAACACTATAATTGGCTCAGTACCTAACGTCGCTGTAATATAGCTGCCCACTGCGGACAAATCACTTTCTCGGCAAACATACTGCCAAGTTTTATTAAATATATTGACAGTCTCTTTTTCAAAGATATTTTGATCATTATAGTGCGACCCAACGAGCTGGCATTTAAAAAAGTCCATTTTCACCACCTATCAATACAGAACAATCAATTCCCCCAACGCTTCCCACTCTCTAATCTGCTTGTAGTCCACGTCCAACTGATTTAAGTCCTGATGCAAAAGATATATGTGACCAACCTTTGATGGTAAGTCCACAGTCCTACCCACTTCATCTCCAACGCCAGGGGTTCGAGCAATCATATAAAACGAGGGCAGTGTCGCAAGAAGCTTTACGCAATGATTTTCTTTTACTGTCCCTGCTCGTCCGATGATCAAATTGACAACGCGCGAGGTCTTGACCAGCACATAGGGATCGTGAATATGTTTTAAAAACCAAGAGGGCTCCAGATATCTTTTCAACGTCATGGTCATATGGCTGTCGCCTATAGCTTTGATGATAGGATCAGAAATAATCCCACCCTGCATGCGCGCCCCCGTTTCAACCAATACGGGGCCGCGTGCGGTGAATATGATTTCTGTATGGCTAGCGCCTTCATCAACACCTAAAGCCGTCAGGACTTTTTGGGTATAATTTATCAGCTGGACCTGAGTCTCCCCCTCATAGGGAATCATTGTCTCGTAATCGTAAATATTACCGACACCTTTGATATTTAACCTTTTCTCTTGCCACATTTCCGTAATGCGATGTTTCCCGTCAATGCTAACCGCATTGACTACATATTGATCGCCCTTCAAGAATTCTTGAACGAGCACTTCATCATTTAGATCCCCTATTACGTTTCTTTTCCCATGTATATTATGAAACGCCTCCAATGCCTCCTGCTCATCAAAGCAAACCCTGACATCCTCACTCCCCATGGCATCGACCGGTTTTACAACCACCGGGAGCGAGTTTATACTTTTAACCCCTTCTACTAACTCCTGCCCTGACCTGACCACGCATTGCTTTGCACAGTCCAGCCCATACTCAAGAATTGCTTCCGCCATTAGATACTTGTTGCGACGTTTCGAGCTTGTCTTGGGATCATTCCCTTTAAGGCCCAAACTGAATGACAACTTATCTGAAAGTTCCACCCCTGGCTCGCTTCCTGCCACTACAAAATTGGGGTGATACTTTCCTACCTCCTTGACCAGGTCTGTATAGCTTGAGTCAGTCGCACGTAACAAGATGTCAAATAAGGAAGGTGTAAAGCTCTTAACGTAGCTTTTTGAAATCTCCTCTCTAGACTGCACATGAATCAAGAACCAACCTAGCGCTTTCAGCGCTTTTGCCAACTCGGCACCCGTACTATGACCATCAACAATGCAGGCTACGCGCAGGATAGATTTACACCCCATAATGCCTCCAGAACATTCTCGGCTATCAGAATCCTCGATAAAGCCACCTAGTGATTCTTCAAATGTTTCTCATCACTGGCGAGCGATGCCCGCTCAATCATTGATGGTGTCTTTCGAAGTGACTGGATAACTTCTAGGGCGAATTAATCTTCTCGTCAACCTTCGCCTGCTCGAGTTCACGAGCATAAACAGTATGTTTAAAACATCATCCCAACTTATCAGGAAGCTTACCCTGGCACACTGCATACCCCTAAGCCATTGATGTACGAGATAAAATTGAAAAAATCCCGGGCAAGAAAAAACCACAAGCTGTGAAGTTTTTCAGCAAAAAACTGCTACTTCTAACATGCAAGGCACCCCATAATTTCAGCAAACTCCTACATCAACCATGAGTGAGGTGTCTATATATGACGGCCCGTCACGGCCTGCAGAAATTGCCTGGGCGCAGCGCCCTTTGTGGGAGCGGCCGGTGCGGGGATCCAGGATCAGGCATCCCGCAACAGGTCGTGGGTATCGAGCAACCGGAACGCCACCTGCGGATTACGCTCCAGCCCCCGCCGGATCGCCGCCGGGATCGACTGCCGGGTCTTGCGGCACAGCCCGGGCTGGTCGTCCAGCTCGATGACGATGCCGCGCATGGTCCGCACCTCATTGAAGCCCGGGGCGATGTGCACGCGGATGCCGAGGTTGTCGTAAAGGCGTTGCTGCAGGCGTTGCAGGTCTTCCAGGTCCTTGAGGTTTTCCAGGCGTTCGAGCAGGCGTTTTTCTTCCTGGCGGGTCAGCAGGAGGATGCGCTGGGCTGTCTGCGGGTGGTCGGCCAGGTGTTCGCGACCACAAATGCAGGCGCCAGGGGGGCAAGGCTGGCGCAAAGGTGGAGAGCTGGTCATGAAGCAAGCATAGCCAGTTTTTTGCTACAGCCTGTACCGGCCCTATCGTCGGCATACCAGTGCCCACAATGACAGCGACAGGCCAGAAAACTTTCCTGGCAGGATAAAAAATTTCATAAACCGCTAGACCGCCACCCCTCACTTCGCCTATAAATCGCCTAAAGGAAATTTATATTCCTACAAAGAAACAATCTTCGCCTCCCCGCGAAAACTCTTTTGCCCTTGTGCCGACCTGCCCCACTCCATCACGAGGCCTATCCGACATGCACCCCGCTCCCGATCACTTCATCCTGCGCGTCAGCTGCCCGGCCGTGTCCGGCATTGTCGCCGCGGTGACCACCTACCTGGCCGAGCACGGTTGCTACATCAGCGAGATGGCGCAGTTCGACGACGAGGACAACGGGCGCTTCTTCATGCGCGCGGTGTTCCGCTACAACACCGGCACCACGGGTGACACGCCGCAGCTGGAAGCTGGCTTCGGTGATGTTGCCCAGCGCTTCGACATGCAGTGGAGCCTGCACAGCAGCGCCCGGCCAATGCGCGTGCTGCTGATGGTGAGCAAGTTCGACCACTGCCTGTCCGACCTGCTGTACCGGCATGCCAAGGGCGAACTGGACATGCAGATCACCGCCGTGGTCTCCAACCACCTCGACCTGCGCCCGATGGCCGAGCGCCAGGGCATCCGCTTCGTCTACCTGCCAGTTACCAAGGACACCAAGGGCGAGCAGGAAGCTGCGCTGCTACGCATCGTCGAAGACACCGGCACCGAACTGGTGGTGCTGGCGCGCTACATGCAGATCCTGTCCGACGACCTGTGCCGCCAACTGTCGGGCCGGGCGATCAATATCCACCACTCCTTCCTGCCTGGCTTCAAGGGCGCCAAACCCTACCACCAGGCCTACCAGCGCGGGGTGAAGCTGATTGGCGCCACCGCTCACTACGTGACCAGCGACCTCGACGAAGGGCCGATCATCGAGCAGGAAGTGCAGCGTGTGGACCACGCCTACGCGCCGGATGACCTGGTGGCCATCGGCCGCGACACCGAGACCATCGCCCTGTCGCGCGCTGTGAAGTACCACCTTGAGCACCGGGTGTTCCTTAACCACGACCGCACGGTGATCTTCAAATGAACGCCATTCCCAGCGTCAAGCTGATCGACGGTAAGGCCACGGCAGCGCGGATGCTGGCCGAGGTGCGCGAGCAGGTGCAACAGCTGCGCGAAGGCGGCGTGCAACCGGGCCTGGCGGTGGTGCTGGTCGGTGCCGATGCCGCCAGCCAGGTGTACGTGCGCAACAAAGTGCTGCGCGCCGAAGAAGTGGGCATCCGCTCGCTGGAACATCGCCTGCCCGCTGACACCAGCCAAGCCGAATTGCTCACCCTGATCGACCGCCTCAACCGCGACGCCAAGGTCAACGGCATCCTCGTGCAACTGCCGCTGCCGCAACACATCGACCAACACCGTGTGCTGCAGGCCATCAGCCCACTCAAGGACGTAGACGGTTTCCACAGCGAGAACGTCGGCGGCCTGGCCCAGGGCCGCGATGTGCTCACCCCGTGCACGCCCAGCGGCTGCATGCGCCTGCTGCGCGATGCCTGTGGCGAGCTGCGCGGCAAGCACGCCGTGGTGGTCGGCCGCTCGAACATCGTCGGCAAGCCCATGGCGGCGCTGCTGCTGCAGGCCGACTGCACGGTGACCGTGGTGCACTCGCGCAGCAGCGACCTGCCAGCGTTGTGCCGCCAGGCCGACATCCTGGTGGCCGCCGTGGGCAAGCCTCGGCTGATCGGCGCCGACTGGCTCAAGCCGGGCGCAGTGGTGATCGACGTCGGCATCAACCGTATCGATGAGGGCGGCCACAGCCGCCTGGTCGGCGACGTCGACTTCGCCGCCGCCCTGCCCCAGGTCGCCAGCATCACCCCGGTACCTGGCGGCGTCGGCCCGATGACCATCGCCTACCTGATGAAAAACACCCTGCTCGCCCTCGACCTGCAGCAACAGGCCGCCCACCAGGAGCGCACCGCATGCCTTTCGCCCTGCTGAAATACGGCCTGAGCGCCGACTACCCGGTGGAGGTCGACCTGCCGCCACCGTGCGAACTCAAGCCACGCTATGACGTGGTGATCATCGGCGGCGGCGGCCACGGCCTGGCCATCGCCTACTACCTGGCCAAGTACCACGGCGTGACCAACGTCGCCGTGCTGGAAAAGGCCTACCTGGGTGGCGGCAACACCGCGCGCAACACTGCAGTGATCCGCTCCAACTACCTCACCTCCGAGGGCGTGCGCTTCTACGCCGAATCGGTGCGCATGTTCCAGAACCTGTCGAACGAGTTCGACTTCAACATCATGTATTCCGAGCGCGGCCAACTGACCCTGGCGCATACCGATGCCACCGTGCGCGCCTTCCGCCAGCGCGCCGAGGTCAACAAGCACTTCGGTGGCCGCACCGAAATGATCGACCGTCAGCAGATTCGCGAACTGGTGCCCAGCCTGAACCTGGACCCCGGCCACCTGCCAGTGCTGGCCGGCCTGTGGCATATCGACGGCGCCACCGCGCGCCACGACGCGGTAGCCTGGGGCTACGCCAAGCAGGCGGCCAAGCGCGGCGTGGAAATCCACCCGCTGACCGAAGTGCAGGACCTGCTGATTCGCAATGGCCGCATCGAAGCGGTGAAGACCAACCGTGGCACCGTGCAGTGCGGCTGCGTGGTGCAGGCGGTGGCCGGGGCCAGCTCGCTGCTGATGGCCAAGGCCGGTATCCGGGCGCCGATCCACACCTACCCGCTGCAGGCCATGGTCACCCAGCCGTTCAAGCCGTTCCTCGACCCGCTGGTGAGCTCGTCGGCACTGCACTGCTACGTGCAGCAGACCAGCCGTGGCGAGATCGTCTTCGGCGGCGGCTCCGACCCTTACCCGCTTTACAACACCCGCTCCACCCTCGATCTCAAGGAAAGCCTGCTGGCCCATGCCATCGAGATGTTCCCGTTCATGGCCAACGCCAAGCTGATGCGCCAGTGGGCCGGGATGACCGACATGACCCCGGACTACAGCCCGATCATGGGCCTGTCGCCAGTAGACAACTACTACCTGGACGCCGGCTGGGGCACCTGGGGCTTCAAGGCCACGCCGATCTGCGGCAAGACCATGGCCGAGCTGGTTGCCAGCGGCGGCAAGGTACCCGAGCTTATCGCACCATTCGCCCTGGAGCGCTTCAGCCGCTTCCAGCAAGTCAACGAAATGGGCGCCACCGCGGCCAGCCACTAGGAGCAATGACGATGAAGATCCTGACCTGCCCCTTGAACGGCCCGCGCAATATCAGCGAATTCACCTACGGCGGCGAGTTCAAGCACATGCCCGACCCGGCCAGCTGCAGCGACGTCGAATGGGCCGACTACGTGTTCAACAGCGACAACCTGGCAGGGGTGGTGCTGGAGTGGTGGCTGCACAACGCCTCCAGCTACTGGTTCCTGGCCGAACGCCACACCGTCAGTGACCAGGTGCTGCGCACCTTCGACCCGAAAGAGCTGTTCGACCGCCGCATTGACTTTGCCCCCACCGCCACACCGGAGATTGCCGGATGAACAGCCACACTCGCCTCCCCGCACCCATGGGCCTGCTGATCGACCGCGAGCGGCCCCTGCGTTTCCAGTTCGACGGCCAGGCCTGCGCGGGCTTTGCCGGTGACACCATCGCCAGCGCCCTGCTCGGCAACGGCCGCTGGCTGCTGTCACGCTCGTTCAAGTACCACCGCCCACGCGGCCCGCTGAGCATGGCCGGGCAGGATGCCAACACCCTGGTGCAGCTGCCAAACGAGCCCAATGTGCTGGCCGACCGGGAAGGCGCCCGCGATGGCCAGGTGGTCGAAGGGCAGAACTTCAACGGCAGCCTGGAACACGACCGCGACGCCTACCTGGGCAAGTTCTCGCGCTTCATGCCGGTGGGCTTCTACTACCGCTCGTTCTACAAGCCCAAGGGCATGTGGAAGGTGTGGGAGCCACTGATCCGCAAAAAGGCCGGCCTGGGTGTGCTCGACCTCGGTTTCCAGCCGCAGTATTACGACAAGGCTTATTTGTTTATTGATGTGGCCGTGATCGGCGCCGGCCCGGCCGGCCTGCGCGCGGCGCTGGACGCAGCCAATGCCGGGGCCAAGGTGCTGCTAGTCGAGCAACAAGCAGTGCTCGGTGGCTCGCTTACCTACGCCCGCTTCGACATTGCCGGCACCCGCGCCGCCAGCCTGCGCCAGGAACTGCTGGCCGCCGTCGAGGGCCACCCGAATATCCAGGTGCTGCTGGAAGCCACCTGCAACGGCTGGTTCACCGACAACTACTTGCCGGTAATCCAGCACAAGCGCCTGTACAAGGTGCGCGCCAACCGCTGCCTGGTGGCTGCCGGTTCGTTCGACCAGCCGGTGGTGTTCCGCAACAACGACCTGCCGGGCGTGATGCTGACCAGCGCCGCCCAGCGGCTGATGAAGCTGTACGCGGTCAAGCCGGGCCAGCGCGCGGTGATCCTCACTGGCCACGATGACGGCTACCTGGCTGCGCTCGACCTGCAGGAGCAAGGCGTAGCGGTTGCCGCAGTGGTCGACATGCGCGCCGCGCCGGCCGATGCTGCGCTGGCCGCCGAACTGAAGCGCCGCGATATCCCCGTGCACCTGGGCAGCACCGTGTACGAAGCGCTGCATGAAACAGGCATGCGCCATGTCAGTGGCGTGGACATTCGCCCGATTACCGGCCAGGGCAAGGTCGGCCCGCATGGCCTGCGCCTGGCCTGCGACCTGCTGTGCATGTCGGCGGGCTACATGCCGGTGTACCAGTTGCTGTGCCAGGCTGGCGGCAAGCTGGCCTATGACGTCAACCGCGACGAGTTCGCCATCAGCAACCTGCCCGCTGGCCTGGATATCGCCGGCTCGGTGAACGGCCGCCACGCGCTGGGCAACGTACTGGCCGACGCCACCCGCGGGGCTGCCGAAGCGGTGGCAGCGCTGGGCCTGCAAGCGCCGGCAATGTCGGTATTCAGCAGCGAAGCCAAGGTCAACTTCCCTTGGCCGATCTTCCCTCACCCCAAGGGCAAGGATTTCGTCGACTTCGACGAAGACTTGCAAGTGCGCGACATTGTCAATGCCACCCGCAGCGGCTACCGCGACGTGCAGTTGGTCAAGCGCTTCTCCACCGTCGGCATGGGCCCGTCCCAGGGCCGCCACTCGGCGCTGCCTACCGCGCGCCTGGTGGCGCAGGCCACCGGCCGCAGCATCAGTGAAACCGGGGTGACCACTGCCCGCCCGCCGTTCCAGGCAGAAAAACTGGCACACGTCGCCGGCCGTGCCTTCGACCCGTACCGGCAAACGCCGATGCACCGCCGCCACCTGCAAGCCGGGGCGAAAATGATGCCCGCCGGTATCTGGCAGCGCCCGGCCTATTACGGCAAGCCTGAAGAGCGCGAACGCTGCATGCAGGAAGAAGCCCGCCATGTGCGCGAAAAGGTCGGCCTGATTGATGTTTCCACCCTCGGCGGCCTGGACGTGCGCGGCCCGGATGCCGCCGAACTGCTGGAGCGCCTGTACACCTTCGGCTTCGCCAAGCTGGCCATCGGCCGCACCCGTTATGCACTGATGACCAACGAGCACGGTGTGGTGATCGACGATGGCGTCTGTGCCCGCTTGGGCGAGCAGCACTTCTACGTTACCGCCACCACCAGCGGCGTCGACCGCATCTACCAGCAGATGCTCAAGTGGAACGCGCAATGGCGCCTGGACGTGGACATCACCAACGTCACCGCCGCGCTGGCAGCGGTGAACCTGGCCGGGCCGCTGTCACGCCAGGTGCTGGCCAAAGTGTGCGATGACGTGGACCTGTCGGCCGAGGCCTTCCCTTACCTGGGCGTGCGCCAGGGCAAGGTGGCTGGCATTGCGGCGCGCATCCTGCGGGTCGGCTTTGTCGGTGAGCTGGGTTATGAAATACACGTACCGGCGCGGCACGCCGAGCGCCTGTGGGACACGCTGATGCGGGCCGGCGCAGGGTTGGGCATTCGCCCGTTTGGCGTCGAGACCCAGCGCCTGCTGCGCCTGGAAAAAGGCCACGTGATCATCAGCCAGGACACCGACGGCATGACTCACCCGGCAGAAATCGACATGCAGTGGGCCATTGGCCGCAAGAAACCTTTCTTCGTCGGCAAGCGCTCGATCGAAATCCTCGAAGCGCAGCCGCTCAAACGCAAGCTGGTCGGCTTTACCCTGCCCAAGGGCAGCCCGCAGCCACTGGAGGGGCACCTGGTGCTGGACGGGCCGGACATCAGCGGCAACGTCACCTCCTGCGAATTCTCGCAAACCCTCGGGCAGATCATCGGCCTGGCCTATGCCGGCGCCCACCAGGCCACGCCTGGCATGCACATCCCGATCCGCGTGGAAGGCGGCGTGATGGTCAATGCCAAGGTGGTGCCACTGCCGTTCCACGACCCCGAAAACCTGCGCCAGGAGCTCTGAACCATGACCCGTTTGCAAGCCGAAGCGTTTGTTCCACGCAGCCCGCGGGCCGAGCTGTTGCACACCTGTGCGCTGACTGACCTGACCGAGTTGGCGCGGGTTGGGTTCCGTGGCGGTGACAGCGCTGCCTACCTGCAAAAACGTGGCTACCGTTTGCCGTCGTTACCCAACCAGGCCGTGCGCCAGGAAGAGGGTGGCTGGGTGGCGCGGTTGTCGCAGAACGAGTACCTGCTGCTGGGCAGCCTGGCCGATGACGGTGCACGGGTGGCTGGCGAAGAAGCCGATTGGGCACAGGATACCCAGCGCAATTACCTGCTGCCGCGCCAGGACAGCCATGCCTGGCTGCAGTTGTCGGGTGGGCATGCCAGTGCGGTGATGGCCAAGTTGTGCGGGGTGGATTTGCGTGCCGAGGCGTTTCCGGTTGGGGCGGTGGCGCAGACCTCGGCGGCGCGGATCAATGTGATTGTGGTGAATGTGGGCAACTATGAGCAGCCGGCGCTGCAGTTGCTGTTTGATCGGGCTTCGCTGGCGTACTTCCGCGAAGCAGTGCTGGATGCCATGGATGAGTTCGATGGCGGGTGGGTTGGGGTGGATGAGTTGATGGGCTGACATCCCCGGGGCCGCTTTGCGGCCCAGCATTACAACTGCACCAACCGCTCACGCAGAAAATTCACAAATCCCTGCACCGGCCGCGCCACCTGCCGGTGCTGCGGGTACACCGCCGACAGCTGCAACGCCGGTGTCACCCACTCATCCAGCACCGTCACCAAACGCCCATCCGCCAACGCCTGCCCAACGATAAAGGTCGGCAAATAGGTCACCCCCATCCCGGCAATCGCCGCATCCCGCAGCATCTCACCGTTGTTCGCCCGCATCCGCCCGGAGACCTGGATCGACTGGGCCTTGCCACCCTGCCTGAACTGCCATTGCACCTGCCGCGAATGCCCATAAGGCAGGCAGTCATGCCCGGCCAGTTGTTCCGGCCTGGTCGGTACGCCCCGTGCCGCAAGGTACGCGGGGCTAGCGCAATACACCCGCTCGACGTCGGCAATGCGCCGCGCGATCAGGCTGGAGTCCTCCAGCGCACCAATCCGCAGCGCCAGGTCATAACCCTCGCCGATCAGGTCCACCGCGCGGTCACTCAGGTCCACCTCCACATCCACCTGCGGATGCAGCTGCAGAAACTCGGTCAGCAGGCACCCCAAGTGCGCCATGGCAAACGACAACGGCGCGCTCAGGCGCAAGGTGCCACGCAAGGCCTGGGCCTGGCCGCTGATGTCGTGCTCCACCTGCTGCACTTCGCCCAGCAGGCGCAGCGCCGACTGGTAATAGTGCTGGCCCAGCGGCGTGGCATCCAGGCGCCGGGTGGAGCGGTTGAGCAGGCGCACACCCAGGCGCTCTTCAAGCTGCATCAGGCGCCGGCTGACCGATTGCTTGGACATGCCCAGGCGGTCGGCGGCGGCGGTGAAACTGCCGGCCTCCATGACCTGGGCAAAGATCCGCATGTCTTCGTAAGGGTTCATTGTCTCGCTCTTGGTGACAGTCAAACGTTTTATAGCGGCTTTTTCCCATCACTGCATCTCCCTAATCTACACACAAGTCGCAGCGATGGCCCAGCAGGCCAGGCAAGACGCCCATTACCAACACTTGCACAGAAAAGGATTCGCTCATGAACATTGTCCACAAAACCCTCACCGCCTCCCTTCTGGCCCTGTCCGTTTCCAGCGCCTTCGCTGCGGGCAGCGCCGGTGTCGAGCAACACACCCAGGCCTTCCTCGAAGCGCTGGAACAAGGCGGCGGCAAGCCACTGGAGCAGCTCAACCCGAAAGACGCCCGTGCAGTGCTGACCGGCGCCCAGGCTTCGGTAAAGGTCGACCTCTCCGGTATCGAGGTGAAGGAACGCACCATCCAGGCCAATGGCCAGTCGATCAAGCTGCAAGTGGTACGCCCGGCCAATGCGCAGGGTGAATTGCCAGTGTTCATGTTCTTCCATGGTGGCGGCTGGGTGCTCGGCGACTTCCCGACCCACCAGCGGCTGATCCGCGACCTGGTGGTCGGCTCCGGTGCGGTGGCGGTCTATGTCGACTACACCCCGTCGCCGGAAGCGCACTACCCGACAGCGATCAACCAGGCCTACGCCGCGACCCAGTGGGTGGCCGAGCACGGCAAGGAAATCGGCGTGGACGGCAAGCGCCTGGCCGTGGCCGGCAACAGCGTCGGCGGCAACATGGCGGCGGTCGTGGCGCTGAAGGCCAAAGAGGCCGGCACCCCCGCCCTGCGCTTCCAACTGCTGCTGTGGCCGGTGACCGATGCCAGCTTCGAGACTGCGTCGTACAAGCATTTTGCCGAAGGGCACTTCCTGACTACAGGGATGATGAAGTGGTTCTGGGACAACTACACCACTGATGCCAAGGCGCGGGAGCAGATCTACGCCTCGCCGCTGCGGGCCAGCACTGAACAGTTGAAAGGCTTGCCGCCGGCGCTGGTGCAAACCGCTGAGTTCGACGTACTGCGCGATGAGGGTGAGGCGTATGCCCGCAAGTTGAATGCTGCCGGTGTGACGGTGACCTCGGTGCGCTACAACGGGATGATTCATGACTATGGCTTGCTCAACCCGCTGAGCCAGGTGCCGGCGGTCAAAGCGGCAATGCGACAGGCGGGCACCGAACTTAAAGTGCATCTGCAGTGAGTCGATGAGCAGAAGACCCGCCAAGGCGGGTCTTTTGCTTCTATTGCGGAAATGGCCCGCACGCTTCAATGAATCTGCCATCGGTGCGGCTATCTATGGCACCGTCCGCCCCTGGCCTTTGTTCCTCACGGCCCCGGCATTCAAGGAGCATCACTATGCTCACCATCCGCAACGCGCAAGACCGCGGCCTGGCCTTCCATGGCTGGCTGAAGTCTTTCCACACCTTCTCGTTTGGCCATTACCGCAACCCGGACGAGCAAGGATTCTCCGACCTGCTGGTGATCAACGACGACCGCGTCATCCCTGGCAAGGGCTTCGGCGAACACCCGCACCGCGACATGGAGATTTTCTCCTACGTGCTGGAAGGTGCGCTGGAGCACAAGGACACGCTGGGCACTGGTTCGGTGATCCGCCCGGGCGATGTGCAACTGATGAGCGCCGGCCATGGCGTGGCGCACAGCGAGTTCAACCACAGCCAGGCACAACCGGTGCACTTCCTGCAGATCTGGATCGTGCCGAACGTGCAAGGCGCCACGCCGCGTTACCAGCAACAGCATTTCAGTGCCGAAGAGAAGCGCGGCAAGCTGCGCTTGATCATCTCGCCAGATGGCGCCGAGGGCTCGTTGCAGGTGCGCCAGAATGCGCGGGTGTATGCCGGCTTGTTCGACGGTGACGAGCGTGCCACCCTGACCCTGCCGGAAAACCGCCATGCCTATGTGCATGTGGCCCGGGGCAGTGTCGAGCTCAATGGGCAGGTACTGAATGAGGGGGATGGGGTGCGGGTGAGGCAGGAACAGGTGCTGGAGCTGAGCAATGGGGCGGATGCCGAGGTGCTGGTGTTTGACCTGCGGCCGCATGAGTTGCCTGGTATGCCGTAAGGCAGGTCAGGCCCTTTCGCGGGTAAACCCGCGAAGAGGCCGGCAAATCCAGCTCAGGCCTCAAACCCTTCGACAATGATCACCTCGGCCTTCGCCACCCCCTGGCGATGGCTGCACGCCTCCTGGTACAGCTCGGACCGGTAACACGCCAGCGCCTGCTCGTACGAATCAAACTCGATCACCACGCTACGCTGAGGGGTAGGCCGCCCTTCCATCGCCTCGCTGCGCCCGCCACGGGCCAGGAAGCGGCCGCCGAACGCCTTGAAGGCAGCCGGGGCGCGCTGGGTGTACTGCTGGTATTGCTCGGGGTCGGTCACGTCCACATGGGCGATCCAATAGGCCTTCATGCGCTGCTCTCCTGTTACGGCGATATTTGTGTATGATGGTATACCATAAAAATCACCCCACCACAGTGAGCGTGCAACATGGCTTTCAACACCGTCGAGGAACTTCTCGAGGACTACCGGCAAGGCAAGATGGTCCTGCTGGTGGATGACGAGGACCGCGAAAACGAAGGCGACCTGCTGATCGCCGCCGAGCGTTGCGACGCCCAGGCCATCAACTTCATGGCCCGCGAAGCGCGTGGGCTGATCTGCCTGACCCTGACCGACGATCACTGCCAGCGCCTGGGCCTGGAGCAGATGGTACCGGCCAACGGCAGCGTGTTCAGCACCGCGTTCACCGTTTCGATCGAAGCGGCAACCGGCGTGACCACGGGTATTTCCGCCGCCGACCGGGCGCGCACCGTGGCTGCGGCCATGGCCCCGGACGCGCGCCCCGAAGACCTGGTGCAACCCGGCCACATCTTCCCCCTGCGCGCCCGCGAAGGCGGTGTGCTGACCCGTGCCGGCCACACCGAAGCCGGTTGCGACCTGGCGCGCCTGGCCGGCTTTACCCCGGCCTCGGTGATCGTCGAGGTGCTGAACGATGACGGCACCATGGCCCGTCGCCCCGACCTGGAAGTGTTCGCCGCCCAGCATGGCATCAAGATCGGCACCATCGCCGACCTGATCCATTACCGCCTGAGCACCGAGCAGACCATCAAGCGCATCGGCGAGCGTGAACTGCCGACCGTGCATGGCACCTTCCGCCTGGTCACCTATGAAGACCGCATCGAAGGGGGTGTGCACATGGCCATGGTCATGGGCGACATCCGCCGCGAGCAGCCGACCCTGGTACGGGTGCACGTGATCGACCCGCTGCGTGACCTGGTCGGCGCCGAGTACGCCGGGCCGGCCAACTGGACGCTGTGGGCGGCGCTACAGAAAGTGGCCGAGGAAGGCGCTGGCGTGGTGGTGATCCTGGCCAACCATGAGTCCTCGCAAGCCCTGCTCGAGCGCGTGCCGCAGCTGACCCAGCCGGTGCGGCCTTACCAGCGCGGGCAGTCGAAGGTGTACTCGGAAGTGGGCACCGGCGCGCAGATTCTGCAGGATCTGGGCGTGGGCAAACTGCGTCACCTGGGGCCTCCGCTGAAATATGCAGGGCTGGCCGGTTATGAGCTGGAGGTGGTGCAGAGCATTCCCTTCGAACCTGGGGTGATGGGCTGACAACACCCCTCCATTGATGACGCTGGCCCTTGCAGGAGCGGCCTTGTGTCGCGATTGGGCCGCAAAGTGGCCCCATCAATACTTGTTGCGAGGCTGAGAACCTGGGGCCGCTGCGCGCCCCAATCGCGACACAAGGCCGCTCCCACAAGAGACCGTGCAAGCCGTCATATCTGGGTAATGACTTGCTTCAAGCGCTCGCTCGCCGGCGCCGGCCGCCCGTACAGATAGCCCTGGAAGTGCGAACAGCCCTCCGCCGCCAACCGGCGCATCTGCTCTTCCGACTCCACCCCTTCGGCCGTGGTCTTGATCATCAGGCTGTTGGACAAGTCGGTAATGGCGCGGATGATCGACATCGCCTCGCGGCTGTCACACATGTCGTGCACGAACGACTTGTCGATCTTGATCCGATCGAACGGGAACGAACGCAGGTAGCCCAGCGATGAGTAACCGGTGCCGAAGTCGTCCAGCGAAATGGAGACGCCCAGGTCCTTCAGCGCACGCAAGGTACGCACGTTTTCCTCGCTGTTGCCCAGCAGCACCGATTCGGTAATCTCCAGCTCCAGCCGCCGCGCCGGCAGGCCCGAGTCGGCCAACGCCAGAGCGACGATGTGCACCAGGTTGCCATTCTTGAACTGCACCGCCGACAGGTTGACCGATACCGTCTGCTCGCTGTCCCAGCTGGCCGCCTCCTGGCAAGCCAGGTTCAGCGCCCGGGTACCGAGTTCGTGGATCAGCCCGGTTTCCTCGGCAATGGGGATGAAGTCCATGGGCATGACCATGCCACGGGTCGGGTGCTCCCAACGCAGCAGCGCCTCATAACCGGTGACGCTGCTGGTCTGCTGGTCGACCACCGGCTGGTAGTGCAGCTGCAACTGGCCCAGGTGCAGCGCAGTGCGCAGGTCGGTCTCCACCAGGCGGCGCTGTCGGGCGGCAACGTCCAGCTCGACGTCAAAGCACTCGTAGCGGTTACGGCCGTTACGCTTGGCCTCGTACAGCGCCATGTCGGCATAGCCCAGCAGTTGCTCGGCCTGGTCGTTGTCATCCGGGGCAATGGCAATGCCGATGCTCACCCCTACGGTGAACTGATGCCCTTCGATCTGGAACGGCGGGCAAATGGCGTTGATCAGCCGCTGCGCGGTGTTGCACGCGGCCTCGCGGCCCTCCAACCCGGTCAATACCACGGCAAACTCGTCGCCACCCAGGCGGGCCAGGGTGTCGTGCTCGCGCAGCTCGCGGCGCAGGCGCTTGCCCAGGGCGCGCAGCAGCTTGTCGCCAAAGGCATGGCCCAGGGAGTCGTTGATGTTCTTGAAGTTGTCCAGGTCCAGGCACAGCGCGGCGGTCAGCTTGTCGTTTTCACTGCCGCGCACCAGCGCCTGGCGCAGGCGCTCATGGAACAGCGTGCGGTTGGGCAAGCCAGTGAGCGCATCGTGGTGCGCCATATGGTGGATCTGCGCATGCGCGGCCAGCTCTTCGGTGGCGTCTTCGGCAACGAACAGCACGTAGTCGGCCTGGCCCTCGCGGTTCTGGCTGAGCAAAGTGCGGCTGCGCAGGGTGCGTGGGCCACAGGCGGTGTCGACACGGGTTTCGGCGGCATGACCCTTGGCGCTGCGGGCGCCACGCGCCAGCTGCTGCTCCAGGTAGTCGGCAGCGGCGGGTGCCAGGCAGTCCCCGGGCAACTGGCCGATCATGCTGCGCTGCGGCCCGCCGAACAGGCGCTCGGCCTGCTGGTTGGCCAGCAGGATGCGCTGGCTTTCCAGGTCCTGGACGATAACGCTGGCGGGGATGTTGGCAATTACCGAATCGAGAAACTGCGACAGCTTGGCCATTTCCTGGCTGTACTGCTCGGCCAGTTCCTTGGCTTGCAACAGTTCCTGCTCCTGGTGGTGGCGCTCGGAAATGTCACGGGTAACCTTGGCGAAACCCACCAGTTGCCCGGCATCGTCGTACACGGCGTCAATCACCACATGGGCATGGAAGGCCGAGCCGTCCTTGCGCAGGCGTGAACCAATTTCCTCAAAGCGCCCGGTGTTACGCGCCTGTTCCAGGTTAAGCCCAGGCAATCCGGCCGCGCGCTCGGCATCGGTGTAGAACAACGAATAATGCTGGCCGACGATTTCCTCGGCATGGTAGCCCTTGGCGCGCTGGGCACCGGGGTTCCAGTTGGCGACGATACCTTCGGGGGTAAGCAGGTAGATGGCATAGTCCACCACGCTCTGGATCAACAGCCGGTACATGATGTCGGGGCTTGCGACTAGCGACATGAACTTTACCTGAACCTTCGAAGGGCATTGAAAAGGACCCCGGCCAGTGACGGCCGGGTCTGGGACAGCGTTGATGGCATTATGCCGCTCACGGCGATTTTGTGAAGTGGCTCACAAAAATGCCGCTAAACCTTTTCAACGACGAAAGAAGCCGGGCAACCCCTCAATGGCAGGCGCCGGTCACCAGGAAATTGAGCAAGTCCGGTTCATCATCCAGGGCAATGGCCTGTGCCGGGCGCGACAGGTTTGCCAGTACCGCGTTGCAGAACGCCACGGCGGGCGGGTCCTGTGCATAGCAGCGCAGCAGCCAGTCGCCCTCACCGCCCAGCAGTTGCAACGCCACTGCCTGGCCAATGCCCTGGCGGCGGTACTTTTTCAGGATGAACAGGTCGGCCAGCTCCAGCGCGTTGATACCCGGCAGCTCGCTGCGTTCTACCAATACGAAGCCAGCGATGAAACCGTCCGCCAGCACCAGGTAGGCGCCCCAGCCGTCGTCCTGCCAGTAGCGCTGCAGGTGCTCGTCGTGGACGTAGAAGCGGCCGTCCACTTCGACGTCTTCCTGCTCCCAGTCGGAGGAGTCGTACGAGTAGAACTGGTACAGGTTGCGGATCAACGGGGCCTGGTCGGCAGTGGTCGGCAGCAGCGCGATGGGCAGCATGATGGGACGGGGCTCGGGTAAAAGCTGAATTCTACCTTGCGCAATACCTGAAAGCTGCCGCGATCCCTGTAGGAGCTGGCTTGCCGGCGATGGGCTGCACAGCAGCCCCAATGGCTCTGACCATGGCCATTTGGCTCGATGCGTTGACGTTATTTTCACATTGCGCAGATTAGCGTCACGCCCTTTCCGGCCACGGGCACATCCACTGGCCGCCAAGGTACGACGAGGCATACGTGTCACACACTACATCCCCTGCCGCGCACAAGCGCGTGGACTGGGCCGGCCTGGGCTGGCTGTTGCTGTTCTTCTGGTACTTTTCTGGCGTGACCCAGGCGTTGCTGCTGTTCAGCGGTACCACCGGCTTCGCCGGCTTTCGCGATGCATTCTTCCTCAGCAGCCTGTGGCTGGCCCCAGTGCTGTTGCTGCCCCGCTTCACCCGCGCCACTGCGGCAGTCATCGGCCTGGTGCTGTGGGCCGCATCGCTGGTGGGCCTGAGCTACTTCGGCATCTACCGCCAGGAGTTCTCGCAAAGCGTCATCTTCGTGATGTTCGAATCCAATACCGCCGAGGCCGGTGAGTACTTCAGCCAATACTTCAGCCTCTGGCTGGGCCTGGCGCTGCTGCTGTACACGCTGGTGGCGGTGCTGCTGTGGAAACGTGTGCGCCCGGTCAGCCTACCGCTGCGCAGCCGCCTGCCAGTGGTGGCATTGCTGCTGGTGGCCAACCTGGTATACCCGTTCTACAAGCAGATGGTCACCCAGGAGCGCAGCTTCGCCGACGCGGCCGAGAAAGTGCAGCAACGCATGGAGCCCGCCGTGCCCTGGCAGTTACTGGTCGGCTACCGGCAGTACCGCCAGCAACTGGACAACATGCAGGAGCTGCTGGCCCAGAATGCCGCACTGCCGCCCCTGCAAAACCTGCGTGACAGCAGCGGTGCTGCGCCTCGCACCCTGGTTCTGGTGCTGGGCGAGTCCACCACCCGCGAGCACATGCACCTGTATGGCTACAACCGCGACACCACGCCCAACCTCGACGCGCTGGCCGCCAGCGACAAGGGCCTGACGGTGTTCCGCGACGTGGTGTCGCCACGCCCGTACACCATTGAAGTGATGCAGCAGATCCTCACCTTCGGCGACGAGCAGAACCCGGACCGCTTCCTCACCGACCCGTCGCTGATCAACCTGATGAAACAGGCCGGCTACAAGACCTTCTGGATCACCAACCAGCAGACCATGACCAAGCGCAACACCATGCTCACCACCTTCTCGCAGCAGACGGACGCGCCGGTGTACCTGAACAACCAGCGCAACCAGAATGCCAGCCAGTATGATGACGTGGTGCTGGCGCCGTTCGAGAAGGCCTTGCAAGACCCTGCGCCGAACAAGTTCATCATCGTGCACCTGCTGGGCACGCACATGGACTACCGCTTCCGCTACCCGAATGATTACGCGCACTTCACCGACAACCAGGGCGTACCAGGCAAGCTGACCCCGGACCAGGTAGAAACCTACAACTTCTACGATAACGCGGTGCGCTACAACGACTACGTGGTGTCGAGCCTGATCAAGCGCTACTCGGCCGGCAGCCCCAACGGCTTCCTGCTGTACCTGTCCGACCACGGTGAAGATGTGTACAGCTCCGGCAACCACGACCGCCTGGGGCGCAACGAAGGCGCGCCGACTCGGCCGATGTACACCATCCCGTTCCTGCTGTGGACCTCGCCAAGATGGCAAGCCGAACACCCTCGCGACTTGCAGGCGATGGCCAGCCGCCCGTACAGCAGCTCGCACCTGATCCACACCCTGTCCGACCTGGCCGGGCTGAGCTATGACCGCTTCGAACCGGCCAAAAGCCTGGTGAACCCGCAATTTGTGGCAACACCGCGCTGGATTGGCGACCCGTACCGCAAGGATGGCTTGCGTGAGTTCGACCAGCTGCCGCTGGACAAGGCCGAAAAGGTGCAGCAAACGGCCAGTAGTGGCAAAGAGCATGACGGCAAAAGCCTGAACTGAAGGTTTTTGCGGTTGAGATGGCTGGGGGCGCGTTGCGCCCCTTTCGCGACACAAGGCCGCTCCCACAGGAATGCGCTCCCCCTGACATGCGCGCTTTCCTGTGGGAGCGGCCTTGCGTCGCGATGGGCTGCAAAGCAGCCCCCAAGGCCCCATGCTTCACCACATAAATTAAATTTAAATTGATTTTAAATTAAGCCTGCGCCACGCTCTGTCCATCTCCTTGATCCGTAGAGCACCCCGCCATGTCCACAGCCCCCCGCGAACCGCGCAAGGACGGCGCCGCCACCCGCACCCGCATTCTAGAAGCCGCCGGCGAGCTGTTCGCCGCGCTCGGCTACGCCGAAACCAGCAACAAGGCCGTGGCTGCCAAGGCCGAGGTCGACCTGGCCTCGATCAACTACCACTTCGGCAGCCGCAACGGCCTGTACCTGGCCGTACTCGACGAGGCCCGCCAGCGCTTTCTCGACCTCAGCGACCTGCAACGCATCACGCAAGGCAACCAAGCGCCAGCCGAAAAGCTGCGCGTGCTGGTGGAACTGGTGGTGCACAAGGCCACTTCAGCGAGGGACAACTGGCACCTGCGGGTACTGGCCGCGGAAATCCTCGCCCCCAGCCCCCACGGCCAGGCACACCTGCAGGCCGCTGCACCGCTGCGGCTATCGCTGCTCAAAGGGCTGTTCAGCGAAATCAGCACCATCCCTGTCGACGACCCCGCCCTGACCCGCTGCATTCTCTGCGTTACGGCGCCCTGGGCGATGCTGCTGATCGGCCCGCGCGGCGGCGCCGGGGCGCTGCACGAAATTCTGCAAATGCCCGGCGAGGCGGTTGCAGCCCAGTTGTACCGCTTTGCCCTGGCAGGCCTGCAGGATGCAGGCCGCCAGCATGCCCAGGCCCACGCCACACACCGTTGAGGTCAGCCCCATGCAACCAACATCCACTGATACCTCCCCCGCCGCAGCGGGCGCACAAACCTCCATCCCGCTGCTGATGGCCGCCCTGATGCTGGTGATGTTCCTGGCCGCACTTGACCAGACTATTGTCTCGACCGCGCTGCCGACCATCGTCAGCGACCTGGGCGGGCTGCGCTGGCTGTCGTGGGTGGTCACCGCCTACCTGCTGGCTTCCACGGTGGTGGTGCCGTTGTACGGCAAATTCGGCGACCAGTTCGGCCGCAAGCGTGTGCTGCAGGTCGCCATCGTGTTGTTCCTGCTGGGCTCGGTGCTGTGTGGCGCCGCGCAGGACATGGCCCAGCTGATCGCCTTCCGCGCCCTGCAAGGGCTGGGCGGCGGCGGCCTGATGGTGGTGGCGATGGCCGCCATCGGTGATGTCATCCCACCTGCCGAACGTGGCCGCTACCAGGGCCTGTTCGGCGGCGTGTTCGGCCTGGCCACGGTGGTGGGACCACTGATTGGTGGCTTCCTGGTCGAGCACCTGTCGTGGCACTGGATCTTCTACATCAACCTGCCCCTGGGCCTGCTGGCGCTGCTGGTGATCGGTAGCGTGTTCCGCCCGCACGTGGCCTTGGTGCGGCATGCGGTGGATTACATCGGCGCGTTCTTCCTTACCGTGGCACTGGGCGCCCTGGTACTTATCACCAGCCTGGGCGGCAGCCTGCTGGCATGGCAATCGCTAGACATGCTGTGCCTGTCGCTGTTCGCCCTGATCGGCCTGGTCGGCTTTGTCCTGGAGCAGCGTCGCGCCGCCGAGCCGATCATGCCGCTGCACCTGTTCCGCCACCGTACCTTCGTACTTGCCGGGCTGATCGGCTTCATCGTCGGGGTTTCGCTGTTCGGCGCGGTCACCTTCCTGCCGCTGTACATGCAGGTGGTGAAGAACGCCACGCCCACCAGCGCCGGGCTGCAGATGCTGCCGCTGATGGGCGGCCTGCTGGTGGTATCGGCGATTACCGGGCGGCTGATCAGCCGCTGGGGCCGCTACCGGGTGTTCCCGATCCTCGGCACCCTGTTGCAGGTAATTGCCCTGGCCCTGCTCAGCCGGCTTGAACTGGACACCCCCATGGCGCTGATGAACCTGTACATGGGCCTGCTGGGTGCAGGCCTGGGCATGGTCATGCAGGTGCTGATTCTGGCGGTGCAAAACAGCGTCGACCTGCGCCACATGGGCGTAGCCACCTCCGGGGCCACGTTGTTCCGCTCGATTGGCGGTGCCATCGGCGTGTCGCTGTTCGGCGCGCTGTTCTCGCATGCCTTGCTGGGCGGCCTTGCCAGTGACTTCAGCGCCAGTGCCGGGTCGCCGGCCAGCCTCTCGCCAGCCGCCGTGCATGCCCTGCCTGCAGCGCTGCAGCACAGCTACCTGCAGGCGTTTTCCATGGCCATGCATGGCGTATTCCTGTTGGCCGGGGTGATTACCAGCGTGGCCTTCGCGCTGTCCTGGCTGCTGCGCGAAGTGCCGCTGCGCAAGGCCGCACAGGCGTGATCAATGGTTTACCCGGCACGTGTAAAACGCCATGCTTGGCAGGTCTTTGGAATGAGAGATGCCCATGCTCACGGTGCAGGACCTGATCGATATCGAACTGCTCAAGTTGCAGGCCGTGGCTGGCGCGGCCGGCACCGGCAGGCTGATCACCTGGGCCCACACCGTCGACCTGCCAGACCCATGGCGATGGGTGTCGCCGGGCGACCTGGTGATGACCACCGGCGTCGGCTTGCCCAGCGCCCCGGCAGACCAGGTGAGCTGGCTGGAGCAGTTGGTGCAGAGCAACCCCAGCGCCCTGGTGGTCGCCCCCCGCGCCGACGCCCCGGCGCTTTCCAGCGCGCTGCTGGCCGCCGCTGACCGGCTGCTGTTCCCTGTGCTGCATGGCAGTTTCGAGCTGGAGTTCGTGAAGCTGTCGCACTACGTGATCGAAAGCGTGCTGCAGGCCCAGCGCGAGCGCTTCAACGCCAGCGAGCGGCTGTTCCAGACCTACGCCGATGCCTTGCGCAAAGCCCCGGACATGGCCGGGCGCCTGACCATCCTGGCCGACACGCTCGGCCTGGACCTGGCCATCGAAGACGCGCCCAGCGGCGTTACCGTGGTCGAAACCCGCCAGGCCGCACAAGTGCCCCCTGAGCGGGTCGAACGCATCCCCATTGCTGGCCGCGCCCGCGCCAATTTACTGATGGCACGCAAAGGCACGCGCACGCAGGATGATTCCATCCTCGTTCGTTCGCTGGTCGGCTTGCTGGGGGTCGAACTGGAACGCCTGATGATCCACCGCGACCAGCAGCGCGAAGAAGGCGCGGCACTGCTGCGCAGCCTGCTCGACAGCGAGACGGAGTTCAGCCTGGCGCGGCCAATGCTGGAGCGCCGTGGCCTTGCCGGCACCCTGGTAAGCCTGGCAATCAGGCCAGGCAGCCACGGCCCGTGGAGCAGCGCCGACATCCATCAGGCCCCTGCCCTGCACCATTGCACGCCTTTGCTGCTCGATGACAAAGGCCTGCTGCTGGCGCTCAGCCGGGACGACGCGCCAAGCCTGACGGCGCTGAGCCACAACCTCGGCGAGGGCACGCTCATTGGTATCAGCGGGCCGATCGCGGCGGCCAGCGGTTTTCGCGAGAGTGTGCGCCAAGCCCGCCTGGCGCTGACCCAGGCCGAGGAAAATGGCGCGCAACAACTGCGCTATGGCGAAGCGGAAACCGGCCTGATCATGGCACCCAAGTCGCTGGCCGAGGCGCGGGCGCTGGTTGGCCGTTACCTGGGGCCGTTGATCGAGCACGACCGCAGCCAGGGCGCGGCGTTACTGCAGACGTTGGTCACCTTCCTGCACAACGACGGCAACTGGAAGGCCACGGCCTATGATTTGGGGATTCACCGGCAAACACTGGTGTACCGGCTGAAGCTGGTGGAGCAGCTTTCCGGCATCAAGCCGACCACCACCAGTGGCATTGCGCGGTTCTGGATTGCGATCCAGGCGGGGAAGAATACCGACCTGTTCGAGCATCTGGCTTAAGTTTTTAGGGGCGCGACCTTGCCGGGGCGCCGGACCGCTCGGATGGGTTACAAAGCAGCCCCAAAATCAAGAAGCAAAGCACTACCCGACCGTTCATCGGGATGGTAGATTCGCCGCCATGAAAACCACCCGGCACACTCGCACGCTGACAGCCTGGACGCTCTATGCCAGCGTCCTGTTCAGCCTGTTGCTATGCGGCCTGCACCATGGCCAGATGGGCGGCCTGCGCCTGGCCGGGCTGGAGGGCGGTTTCTGCTCGGTCAACAGCGAACACGGCGTGGCCATCGACCTCGATGGCGCTGGCGGTGACCAGCACATGGCCCAGCTCGACTGCCCGGTGTGCTCCTCGTTCGGCCTGGCCGTACCGCTCAGCAGCAGCGGTTGGTCATTCACCCCAGCGCAAGCCGTGGCCACCTCGCCCATCGTCGTGCGCAGCTGGGCGCAACCGCCGCCGCGCTATCAACGCCCTGCCCTCAACCCTCGCGCCTCCCCCGCCGTCTTCCTCGCCGCCGTACTTCATTTCGCCTGACCTCAGCCGGGTGCGCTTGCCTGCGCGCTCGCCGTCAGCCATCAGCTTTGCGTGGAAGACACACCAACATGCTTCGCAATACCTCCCTGGTGCTCCTCATGGGCACCTGCAGCTATGCCTGGGCGGACAGCGCCCCGTGGAACTCAGCGCCACTACCATCGACGGTGAACGCGACGCCGCCAGCGGCGTGCAACTGGACGAGCCGATCCGCACCGGTTCACGCCTGGGCCTCACCGCGCGGGAAACACCCGCCTCGGTCAGCGTTTCAGACCGCCGCCTGATCGAAGAACGCGGCGCCAAGGACAGCCAGGACGTGATCAACGCCATGACCGGCGTAAATGCCTCGGCCAACCCCGGTTTTGGCGGCTTCGTCTCCTACCGCGGCTTCACCCAGAACCAGGTAACCCAGTTGTACAACGGCATCAACCTGGGCTACAGCAGCGCCACCCGGCCGGTGGATGCCTGGGTACTCGACCGCGTCGAGCTTATCGGCGGGCCGTCGTCGTTCCTGCATGGCGCAGGGGCGGTAGGCGGGTCGATCAACTACATCACCAAGCTTGCCAGCCGCGACCAGCAGATCATTGATGGGCGTATCCGCTATGGCAGTTTCGACGACAGCGAGGTGGCGTTCGGCATCAACCAGGCGCTGGCCAGCAACCCCGCCGATGCCCGCCACTTCATGCGCCTGGACTTCAGCCGTGGCCACGGCAACGGTTACATCGACCGCAATGAACGGCACACCGACAGCCTGGCCTTCTCGCTGCTCAGCGACCTGGCGCCCAACCTCACCCACACCCTGGCGCTGGAGTACCAGGAAGACCGTGAAGACAGCCCCTACTGGGGTTCGCCGATCCTGCCCGGCCGCAGCACGATGAAAATCGACAACAGCCGCCGCTTCGAAAACTACAACGTCGGCGACGGCCGCTATGAACAGCGGGTGCGTTGGCTGCGCTCGATCCTCGATTACCAGCTCAGCGACAGCACCAGTGTGCAGAACACGCTGTACCACTACAACGCCCAGCGCGACTATCGCAACCTGGAGCGCTACAGCTACACCAGCGACGGCAAGGTACGACGCAGCAGCCCCTACCTGCAGCGTCACGACCAGAACCTGCTGGGCGACCGCATCGAACTGCGTCACGACAACCAATTGTTCGGCCTGGCCAGCCAGTGGTCGCTGGGGTTGGAATACTCGCGCATGCGCCAGACCCTCTATCCCACCTCAAGCAGCTGGAGCGATGTGGTCGATGCCGACCACTTCGACCCAGGCAGTTTCGATGACATCCCTGGGGTAAATGCCGGCCTGACCAAGCAGCGCCGCCACGAGGTAAGCAACCGCGCGGTGTTTGCCGAAAACCGCCTGCAACTCACCGAACGCCTGGCCCTGCTGACCGCCCTGCGCTACGACTACCTGGACATGGAGGTGACCAACTACGGCGCGGTTACCCCGACCTCTCCGGCGTTCTTCGAGCGCCGCTGGGAACCGCTCTCCGGGCGTATCGGCCTGACCTATGCACTGACGCCCTCGGCTAGCGTCTACGCGCAGTACAGCAGTTCCGCCGACTTGCCGGCCGGCTCACTGGCGGCAGCCACCTATTCCAACGTGGGGTTGTTCGACCTGTCCAAGGGCGAGCAGTGGGAAGTGGGCAGCAAGTTCGACTTTCTCGACGGGCGCGGTGCGGCCACGCTGGCGCTGTACCAGATCGTGCGCAAGGACTTTGCCGTGCGCGACGCGAACGACGCCAACCTCACGGTCCAGGCCGGGCAGCAGACCTCACGCGGTGTCGAACTGTCCGGGCGCCTGCAAGTGACGCCGAAGCTGCTGGCCGAAGCCAACTACGCCTACGTCGATGCGCAGTACGATGAATTCAACGAAGCGGTCAACGGCGTGTCGGTGTCGCGCAAGGGCAATGCGCCAGTGAACGTACCGGCCAATGTCGCCAACCTGTGGCTCACCTACAGCCTGTCGCCGGCATGGTCGGTGGGCGCCGACGGGCGCTACGTGGGCTCGGTGTATGCCGACAACGCCAACAGCCTCAAGGCCCCGGCCTACACCCTGTTCGGCGCGTTCGCCCGCTACCGGCTGGATGAACACACCACGCTGACCGGGCGGGTGCGCAACCTGACCGACGAGGTGTATGCCAAGCAGGCCTACAACAGCCAGTACTACATGGGGCCACCACGCACCTTCGAGCTGGCGTTGGACTTGCGCTTCTGAGCGCATGGCCTGCCGGCTTTCGCGGTCACCTGTAGGAGCGGCCTTGCCGGGCCGCTCCTACAAGAGATCGCGTTAACCGATCAGGTCGGTGATAAGCTGCCACACTCAGCCGGTTCACGAAGACCCGGTCACCGCTGCATCAAGGAAGTCCCCGTGTCAAAGCCGCTCTCCCCCCTATACCTGGCCACAGCCCTGCTCACCCTCGCCGGCTGCCAATCCACCCCCTCGGACAACCCCAAGGACCAGGTCGATCCGCAAGCGTTCAAGGCCTTCACCGTCGACATGCAACATGCCCTGCAACTGAGCATCGCCACCGCCGTGACCGGCGAGCAAGTGGGGGCAGTGACGCTGCAGGTCACCCTCGACCGCAACAGCGCCCCCACCGCCTGCAAAGCCCGTGTAGAGCCGTTTAAATACGGTTCAAAGCTGCCCGCCAATGTGCAGCCATCCGACCACAAAGCCTTGGCCGCACTGGTCGAGGGGCTGTGCTGGAAAACCATCTACCCAGTGGTCCCGGCCGCGTTGTTCAAAGGCGAAGCCACCGTCGACATGCGCGCACCCATCGTCGTCGAGCTGCCCGGCTCGGTCCAGGCCCCGAGCAGCGCCCGGCTCAAGGCCAACGCCCAACGCGAATTCTTCTGGCAGCAGTTGTTCCGCAATCAGCCGGTAAACAGCATCGGCCGGGCTGCGGTGTTCTACCAGGCTGACGCCAAAGGCCAGGTCGATGGCTGCCTGGTGCAGTTGTCGCCCACCCCGCTGCGCAGCGCCGACTTCCGCCTCGATGGCAACCTGCAGGCGCAGCTCAACAGCCGCTGCATGCAGCTGAACCTGCGCCAGATGCCCGGCTTCAGTACCAACGAGCAGGGCAAGGCCGAGGGTTACAGCGAAATGGATTACGCGCCGTGGAAGGTCGGCCGGCCATAAACCCCGGCAACGGTTGAATCAGGTATCCCGAGGTCGCCCTCGAAAAAGCAACTCCCAGCCCCCGGCTATCTACTGGCAAGCACAACAATGATGGCGCGGCCCGACCGCGCCACTTCAATCATGCCTGCCAATGGAACCGGAGAGCACTCGCATGTCCGCACCTCATGAGGTATCCCCCGCCACCCTGCGCCGGGTGATCGCCGCCTCGGCCATCGGCAATTTCGTCGAATGGTTCGACTTCGCCGTCTATGGCTTTCTCGCCACCCTGATCGCCAGCCAGTTCTTCGCCAGCGAAGACGCCAGCGTGGCCTTGCTCAAGACCTTTGCGGTGTTCGCCGTGGCCTTCGCCCTGCGCCCATTGGGCGGTATCGTGTTTGGCGCCCTGGGCGACCGCCTGGGGCGCAAGCGCATCCTGTCGCTGACCATCTTGCTGATGGCCGGCTCCACCACCCTGATCGGCCTGCTGCCGACCTACGCCAGCATCGGCCTGGCCGCCCCGGCGCTGCTGACCCTGGCGCGCTGCCTGCAGGGCTTTTCTGCCGGTGGCGAGTATGCCGGGGCCTGCGCTTACCTGATGGAGCACGCGCCCAACGACAAGCGTGCCTTCTATGGCAGCTTCGTACCGGTCTCGACCTTTTCCGCCTTTGCCTGCGCGGCGGTGATCGCCTATGGCCTGGAAGCCAGCCTGTCGGCCGAGGCGATGAATGCCTGGGGCTGGCGCATCCCGTTCCTGATCGCCGCACCGCTGGGGCTGGTCGGGCTGTACCTGCGCTGGCGCATGGAAGAAACCCCAGCGTTCCGCGAGGCCATCGCCCAGGGCAAGGAGCACGAGCATTCACCGCTCAAGGAAACCCTGCGCCACCATGGCCGGGCGATTCGTAACCTGGGGGCGTTCATTTCGTTGACTGCGCTGTCGTTCTACATGTTCACCACCTACTTCGCCACCTACCTGCAGCTGGTTGGCAATCTGACCCGCGCGCAGTCGCTGCTGGTGACCACCGTGGCCCTGCTGTTCGCCGCCGTCGGCTGCCCGCTGGCCGGGGCGTTCTCGGACCGGGTCGGGCGGCGCAAGACCATCGGTTTCACCTGCCTGTGGGTAATGCTGTGCGTGTTCCCGGCGTACTGGCTGGCCAGCTCTGGTTCGATGCCGGGCGCGCTGCTGGGGGTGATCCTGCTGGCGGTGGGGGCGCTGTGCAGTGGCGTGGTCACGGCGGCGCTGCTGTCGGAGAGCTTCCCTACCCGCACCCGCTACACCGCTTCGGCGATTACCTACAACGTGGCCTACACGCTGTTTGGCGGCACCGCGCCGCTGGTGGCAACCTGGCTGATCGGGCAGACCGGCAGCAGCCTGGCACCGGCGTTCTACCTGGTGGTGATTGCCTTGGTGGCATTGGTGGGGGGGTTGGCATTGCCGGAGACTTCGCGGATTTCGTTGCATGATGAAGCTGGGGTTGAGGGTGCTGGGGCTGTAGCTCGACGCGCCACTTGAAGTTAAGAGGCTGCTTTGCAGCCCTTTCGCGATCCTTGGAGCAGCCTTGTGCTGCTCCTACAGATCCTGTGCATGCCTTGAAGGCGGCGCCGGCCAGGTGAGCAACTGCTGCAAGCGGTGGCAGCTGAAAGACGGTACAAGTACCGGTAAATGAGTAACGCGCCTGGATAGAGTGCCACTACATCGCCACCCGATATTTTTGCCAGTAGCCCCTTGGCCTGACGCGGTTCACCATCGCGTCAGGTATTCAAGAGGTTCCCTTCAATGGACTGGCTCATCTTGTTTCATCTGGCAAGCTACAGCGCCGCTCTGCTCATCATCGCCGTCTTCGCACTCATCTACGCGACCCGTTCGCAATTCATGCCCTATCACGCTGCGGCGATCGAACGCCCCTGGCACACCCTGGACGCCCCTTTGCAACTGCTGCTGTTAGCACTGGTACGCCTGGTCGGCTGGGGGTGGCTGGCCATTGCCTGCGCGGGGTTGATGATGCTTTACCAACTGTTTGCCATGCGTGTCCCGCTGCAATTGCTGGTTCTGTTACAAGCGTATTGCCTGCTGGCGATCACACCGATCATCGCTGTAGCTAGCCAAGTGAAACGCCATAGCAATGGATCACCACCGGTCATGTTCAGCTGGGTGGCCATGATGTTGTGTTGGCTGGGCTTTCTATTCGGGCTACTGGCCCGGGCAGGTGCGTAACAAAGGAGCGAAGCACATGAAAGACAACCTCTTCTGGCAAATCGTCGCTGGGTTGGTGCCACAGCCAAATGCCGCGCGACTGCTTGGCTGGAACTTCATCAGCCATGAACAAGCAACGCGCGAAGTGCGAGTGCAGTTCGACGCATCGGAATCGTTGACCAACCCATTGGGCAAAATTCAGGGTGGGATGCTGACAGCGATGCTCGATGACTGCCTCGGCCCGGCGATCTACGCAACGCTGGACACGCACGAAGTGGCACTGACCGTGAAGATGGCAACCACCTTTGTACGCGCAGCCTCACCAGGGCAGATCATGGGCATTGCCAGAATGTACAGACGTTGTGGCGCTTACTGCTACGCCAAGGGAGAGCTCAGGGACGGCAAAGACCAAACGTTAGTGACGGCGTCGGCCTGTTATAAAGTGGTCAGCCTCAACCATCGCGGCTGACAGGGGCTTCGGTGCGAAAACTTGGATCCCATTCAGTGAAAAGGTATGCTCGCGAAATAGCTAAACGCCACCACCGAACACATGTTGCACCTGTTCTCAAGGATGAGCCCTTTGCCCAGTCACCCTACCCGCCACACCATCGCCCGCCAGTGGCAGCTGCTCAAGCTGCTGCCCGGCCGCCACCCGGGGATGAGCTCTACCCAGTTGCAGGCCGCCCTGACAACCGTGGGCCATACCACCAGCAAACGCACCGTCGAGCGCGACCTGGTCGAGCTTGCGGCGCTGTTCCCACTGCAGTGCAACAGCAAAGGCATGCCCTACGGTTGGTACTGGCAACCGGGCCTGAGCCCGCGTGAAGTGCAACTGTTGCAGCCCGACGTGCTCACGCCCCAAGAGCAGATTGAACTGCACGCCTGGGTTGATGACGCACTGGCCCGACGCCTGGAAGAATCGCCACTTTCGGCGGACATGCAGCTGACTGCACAACAAGATGGCGGCGCCACACTGGTGGCCACCGTAGATGACAACCGCGCGCTGATGGGCTGGCTGCTGTCCCAGGCCGGCTCGATCCGCGTGCAAGCCCCGCAAGCACTGCGCTTGGCCATGATCGAGCAATTGCGCCAGAGCCTGGCGCTGCAAGATGGCGGTTGTTGACCGGCAGGCAAAAGTCATTGTCCCCTGGGCCGCTTTTTCCCATAGGCGGCCCTGCGCAGAATTCGCTCCTGACAACGCCTTACTATCAGGAGTACATGATGAAACGCTTCAAGCCCCTGCTGCTCGCCGTCGCCTTGGCGACCACTGCCCAGGCCACCCTGGCCGCCGACTGGCAGACCTCGCCCTACGGCAAGCAGGATGAAATCGGCGCCGCCAACCTGCTCACCCCGGAAGTGGTCAAGCAGGCAGTCGGCCTGGTCAAGACCGGCAAGACCTACCCGCTGGCGGTGCCGGTGAGCAAAGACCTGCCGGCCTTCCGCCACCGCAGCTTCCACCTGTACAACATCCAGCCCGGTGAGCAGGCCGGCCAGACCCTGGGCCGCAACAAGTTCAGCTTCAACGATGAACTGGTCAACGGCTGGACCGGCGTCGGCACCCAGCTCAACGGCATTGGCCACATCGGCATCGACAACGTCTACTACAACGGCAACAAGGCTGCCGATTTCGTCACCGTCGAAGGCGTGACCAAACTGGGCGTAGAGAAAGTGCCGCCGATGGTCACCCGTGGCGTAGTGCTGGACATGACCGCCCATTACAGCAAGGCCATCGTCCCGGGCGGCACTGCCTTCACCGTCGATGACATCAAGGCTGTGCTGAAGAAAGAAGGCATTACCTTGCGCAAGGGTGATGTGGTGCTGTTCAACACCGGTTGGCTGGAGCTGATCGGCAAGGACAACCAGCAGTTCCTTGCCACCGAACCAGGCATCGACCTGCCGGCGGCCGAGTGGTTGGCGGACCAGGGTATCGTCGCCTTTGGTGGGGACACCTGGGCGTCCGAGGTGTACCCGAACCCGACCGGTGAAGAGTTCCCGGTCAACCAGTTCATGCTGGCCAAGCGCGGCATCTACAACCTGGAGCTGATCGACACCCGCGCGCTGGTCAAGGACAAGGCGTTCGAGTTCCTGTTCGTGCTGGGGCAGCCGCTGTACAAGGGCTCGACCCAAGTGAACATCAACCCGGTGGCGATTTACTGATCACGGGTTCACGCTTTGGAACCTGGGGCTGCGTTGCAGCCCATCCGACCGGTCCGGCGCCCCGGCAAGGCCGCTCCCACAGGAAGAATGCGTACCCCTTGTGGGAGCGGCCTTGCGTCGCGAAAGGGGCGTAAAGCGCCCCCAAATTTCAGAAGGTGCCGGGATACGCCCCGCCATCGATCAGCAGGTTCTGCCCGGTGATGTAGCCGGCATGCGCACTGCACAGGAACGCGCAATACGCACCAAACTCGCCGGCATCACCAAAGCGCGCCGCCGGGATGGCCTTGCGCCGCGCCTGGGCAGTGGCTTCTACATCACCACCCGCCGCCTTCAAGGTCTTCTGCAAGCGCGCCGTATCGAACGCCCCCGGCAGCAGGTTGTTCAGCGTCACATTGCAGCCCGCCAGGCGCTGCTGCCGTGCCAGGCCGGCAATAAAGCCGGTCAGGCCACTGCGTGCGCCATTGGACAAGCCCAGAATGTCGATCGGGGCCTTCACCGCGCCGGAGGTGATATTTACCACCCGCCCGAAACCACGCTCAGCCATGCCATCGACCACCGCCTTGATCAGCTCGATCGGGGTGAGCATGTTGGCGTCCAGCGCTTTCAGCCAGTCTTCACGTCCCCAGTCACGGAAGTCTCCCGGTGGCGGGCCACCCGCATTGTTGACCAGGATATCCACCTGCGGGCAAGCCGCCAGCAATGCCTGGCGCACCTCGGCGTCGGCGACATCACCGGCCACGGTGCGCACCTCAATACCCGGGCAGGCCGCGCGCAACTCGGCGGCGGTCTGCTCCAGGGTGGCCTGGGTACGGGCATTGATGACCAGGTTGACGCCCTCTTTGCCCAGCGCCTCGGCGCAGCCTTTGCCCAGGCCCTGGCTGGCCGCGCAGACGATGGCCCAGCGGCCGGTAATGCCTAGATCCATTGGGTTGCTCCTTGATGCAATGCAGTTACAGGGTTACTGGATCGGCGAAAATGCAGCGGGCATCAACAGCTTCGATTCCATCCGCACCAGCATCGGGAATGCCACGGGGATGAAGCGCTCCAGCCAGTCCGCATCGCGGTAAAGGGCGGCGCGGCGCTCGATGCGCTCGTCAAGGCTCTCGTAGGCCCAGATGTGCACCACCTGGTTCAGCTCGCCAATCTCGGTGTACCACCAGCCCACGAGCTTGGCGTAGCGCGAGATCACCGGCAAGCCTTCCTTTTCGAAGTGCTCCAGGTATTGCTTCATCTTGCCGATGTGCAGGGTGTAGGTACGCATTTCATAAAACATGGTCTTGGTTCCGCCAAAGGTTCAGAGGTTGCCGTGGTAGGCGTCGGTGATCAGGCGCTCGACATCGCGCGCCGTGGTCAGGCGCGGGTTGACCAGCACGTTGCCGCTGCGCATCGAGTCGCTGACCATTTGCGGCAGGTGCTCCAGGTCCACGCCCAGTTCACGAATGGTCGCGGGAATGCCGATGGCCTGGTTCAGCGCCACCACGGCATCCACCGTGCGGGCTGCGGCTTGCTCCACGCTGAGCCCGGTCACATCAGCGCCCAAGGCAATGGAGATGTCGCGGAAACGCTCCGGGCAGGCTGGCAGGTTGAACTTGATCACGTACGGCAACAGGGCAGCGTTGGCGATGCCATGGGGGATGTTGAATACCCCGCCAAAGGTGTGCGAAATGGCATGCACATTACCCAGCTTGGATTGCGAGAACGCCACCCCGGCCAGGAACGAGCCCAGCAGCATCTGCTCGCGGGCGGCCATGTCGGTGCCAACGAAGTAGGTCTTTTCCAGGCTGCCAGCGATCATGCGGATTGCCTGCAGGGCCATGGCCTGGCTGATCGGGTTGGCCTGGCGCGACACATACGACTCGATGGCGTGGGTCAGCGCATCCATGCCGGTGGCGGCGGTGATGGCCGCTGGCAGTTTCAGGGTCAGTGCCGGATCGAGGATGGCCAGGCGCGGGAACAGCCGCGGGCTGACGATGACCGTCTTGAACAGCGTGCGCTTGTTGGTGAACACGGTCGACGCCGTGCACTCGCTGCCGGTACCGGATGTGGTGGGAATGGCGAAGATCGGCAGCGGCGGCTGGGTCAGTTTGTCGTAGCCCTCGTAGTCGAGGATGTTGCCGGGGTTGGTGGCCATCGCCGCCACGCCCTTGGCGGTGTCGATGCTGCTGCCACCGCCCACACCGATCACGGCGGTGCAGTTGCGCGCTTTCAGCAGCGCTACGGCAGCGTCCAGCACGTCGGTGCTGGGGTTGGCTTCAACGGCGCAGAACAGCTGGTAGTCGATGCCCGCCTGCTCCAGCGAGGCGAAGAAGCCGGCCAAGATGCCTGCGTCGATCAGGCCTTGGTCGGTGACCACCAGCAGGGGGCCGTCCACGTGCGGCTTGAGCAGCGCACCGGCCTGGTCGGCCAGGCCCGCGCCGCATTTGGCAATGGTGGGGAAATGGAACTGGAATTGGCTCATGAGGGGTCCTCAGGCAACTGCGTTGTTCTTGTTGTGCCCACCGTGACGTTGGCGGGCCGTGCCGGGGCAATCTTGAGCGCGGGCCAGGGCCGCCGATAATGAAAAGAGCTGATCCGCCAATAACCAACGCTTATCCCCGAGCAGGGCAATAAGCAGGCGTTATTGGCGGATCAGCTCTTTTCATTACCCGCCCCACCGCCAGCGCTCCAACAATCGGCCTGCGTAGCCGCTACGCCTCCCGATAATCACAACAACGAGCTCCCGCGATGAAGACCACACCCTCCCCGGCCGCCCTGGCGCTGCCCGCTGCGGCCCCGATGACCACGGTGCGCTGGCGCATCTTCCTGATCCTGTTGCTGCTGACCGCAATCAACTACATCGACCGCGCCTCGCTGTCGGTGGCGCTGCCGCTGATCGCCCCCGAATTCAACCTGACGCCGGCCATGGAAGGGCTGATGCTCAGTGCCTTCTTCTGGTCTTATGCCTTGATGCAGATCCCCGGTGGCATGCTACTGGACCGCTTTCACACCCGCGGCATCATTGGCGCAGCGACGGTGGCCTGGGGGCTGTTCCAGGCGCTGGGTGCAGCCTCGCACAACTGGCTGGTGCTGCTGCTGACACGTATCGGGCTGGGCGTGGCCGAATCACCGATCATGCCTGCCGGGGCCAAGCTCAATGGTGCCTGGCTGACGCCCAACGAGCGCGGCCGTGGCGCGGTGCTAGTGGATGGTGGCGCGCCGCTGGGCAGTGCCCTGGGGGCGATTCTGATTTCCGGTTTGATCGCCTGGCTGGGCTCGTGGCGTCTGGCCTTCGTGGTGGCCGGGGTCGGCACTGTGCTGGCCGGCATCCTGGCGTACAAGTACATCCGCAATCATCCTGGCGAACACCCGGGGGTGAACGAGGCCGAACTGCGCCACATCACCGAGGGCAACGCCAGCGCCCATGCAGCGGCGGCCAAGGCCAGCCTGCCGCTGCGCGAGCTGCTGAAAGACCGCTCGATCTTTGCCATGTTCGCCGGCTACAGCTGCATCCTGGCAGTGTTCTATGGCCTGCTTACCTGGATGCCGAGCTACCTGCACAAGGCCCATGGCCTGAACATCTCGGCCATGGGCGGGGCAACCTTCCTGATCTTCATGTGCGGTTTTGTCGGCGAACTTATCGGCGGCTGGATCGGCGACCGCTGGCGGGCCAGCGGGGCCTCGCCAAACCTGGTGATGCGCAGCATGTTCAGTGGCTCGGCGCTGGTGGCAGCCGTGTGCATCCTGGCGGCGGCCTATGTGGGTGAAACCGTCGCGGTGATCAGCCTGCTGTGCGTGGCGATGTTCTTCATCCGCTGGTGCGGGATGTACTGGTGCCTGCCGGCAATCATCGGCGGGCCGTCGCGCACCGGGGTGCTGGGTGGCACGATGAACTTCTGCGGCAACATGGCCGGGGTGCTGGTACCGATCGTGATCGGGCTGATCGTGCAGTTCACCGGGGACTACTTCTATGCGCTGATCTTCTTTGTGGTGGCAGCGGTGTTGATCGCGGTGTTTTCCAGCCTCATCGACTACCGCGAGCGGCAGTTCTAAGGCTGAGTCGGTCGGGGCTGCGGTGCAGCCCATCGCCGCAACAGGTTTCAACCCGCTGTCAGCTCTTCCACCAACAACTGCGCCGCCGGCGACAGCGGCGCTGCCACCCGGTGCACGATACCGAACGGCTCGCTCAGTGCCCGCAGCCGCACCGCCAGCGATACCAGCAGCCCACGTTGCTCGGCAAAGGCCGCCACCGCGCTGGGGATGACCGCCACCAGCGTCGGGTCATCTTCCAGCAGCATGAAGGTGGCGAAAGTGGAGAATGTTTCCAGCGGATAGCGCGGTACTTCCACCCCCGCCTCGCTCAACTCACGCTCCAGCGCCTGGCGCATGGGCATGTTCGCCGGGTAGACCACCCAGCGGTACTGGTTCAGGTCGCCCACTTCCAGCGCCGCCGCCCCCGCCAGCGGGTGCTGTGGGTGCGCAACCACCGCCAGCGGCTCCTGGGCCAGCTCGACAAAGGCATAGTCCGCAGCATTGCGGCCCAACCCGGGTCGGCAAATGGCCAGGTCCAGGCGCCCCTCATCGAGCTGGGCCAGCAGGTTGGCGCTGGTGTTCTCGGCAATCTCCACCGCCAGCTGCGGCTGTTTGCGGCGCAAGCGCCCGAGGGCGCCAACCAATGCCGGCATGGCCCCCATGATGCTGCCCACCGCCAGCCGCCCGCCCTGGCCCTGGACAATGCCCAGTACCTCTTCGCGCAAATGCCCCAGGTCGCTGTGGATCAGGCGCGCATAGCGCACCACGCAACGGCCCACGTCATTGGCCACCAGGCCGCTGGGCTGGCGCTGGAACAACGGCACGCCCAGCACCTCCTCCACCTCGCGCAAAGCCTTGGTGGCCCCAGGCTGGGAAATGGCCATGGCTTCAGCTGCCTTGTGCAGGGAGCCGCAGCGGTCCAGCTCGATCAGCAGGCGCAACTGGCGCAGGCGCAGGCGGGAGAAAATGGAGTCCAGGGAAGGGATCATCAGGCAGGCTCGGCATAGGTCTTGTAATGCCGAGCACTATAGAGGGTCATCAACAGGCGATTGTTGACTTTGCGGCAAATGACCTTTGCCCTGAAAACACGCCCTCCAAGTGGGTTACGCCACGCGGCGGCGCGCCAGGCAGGCATACCCCAGGCCCAGCACGCTGGCCGCCAGTACACCCAGCAGCAGCATCAGTTCATGGCTGTAACGGGCCACCAAAGCCGGGAACCCCGTGAACTCGCGATACACCTGCACATCGGCAACGCCATCGGCGTGGCTGATGCTTACACCACCCTGGCGGATCTGCGAGTAGTCCGCATCGAAATACACCCACACCTTGCAGGTGCCACCCGGTTCGATGGTGGGGATGTCCACCTGCGCGGTGGGGGTTTCCAGGAGGGTGTCGTTGCCAGCGGCATCGCGTACCTGTACCAGGCCCTTGGCTGGCAAGCGGATGTTTACCTGGCGCACCTGCACATCGGCAGCGTTGCGCAGCTCGATGAGCAAGCCGGTACGGTGGTCGACCAGCCCAGCCTCGAATGGCTTGGCGAACAGCTGGGCATACGGCGCCTGGGCCATTTCGATCAGCCGCTCTACCTGGTCTTCGCTCAGCCCGCCTTGGCCGATACTGCTGATACGCCCTTGCAACCGTTCGTACTTGAGCTGCTCCCTAGCCTTGCTGATGCGCTCGCTGAACTGGCTGGGGTAGGTGAGGTAGGCATAGGTCAGTGACGCCTCCAGGCGCGGGCTGCCCTTGAACATCGCGTAAGTGGCTAACAGGACCATCAGGCCAATCAGCACGGCTACGAGAAGTTTCCCCACCTTGTCCCTACTCAATGCGCACTTCCTTCTAACGTGATACGGGCCATATAAACGGCCCAAGGGTGCCAAGTTCGCGACCCCCAGGCAAGCATGACTAAGGCTTGCCCTCGCCTTCCCGTGCCTGGCGCAGCTGGTGCAACTGGCCGTCGATCAGAGCCTTGGCCATGCCTGCCAGGTAGAACGTGGCCTTCATCATCACCTTGCGATCGCTGGGCCTGTCGATGGCCTTGCGGGTGATTTCGGTGATGCAGCCCATGATGCTCGAGGCTTCCATCAGTGCGGTGCGCATGGGCAGCTGCGGTTTCATTTGTACCAGTTCGGCATCGGCGTTGCCAAAGCGGCTCGCTGCGGGCACGACATTGAGCTTGCTGCTGTTTTTCGGGGTGTCGTTTTCCATGTCCATTCCTCGGGGTTACGAGCGTGCCGAGACTAGGGCGCTGCCTGCCTCACCACAATGGCCTAGGGGGTGGAAAGGGTTACTTTCGGAAATGGACTACAAGAAGCCTACAAAGGGACGCGCTGCCGCCGATCTGGCTCTTGACCGCTACCCGGCAGTGGCGGACGATCAACCTCCCCCACACAAGGACGAACACCATGCTACGGATACTGGGCAGAGCCTCCTCCATCAACGTGCGAAAAGTCCTGTGGGCCTGCGCCGAGTTCGAGGTGGCATTCGAGCGCGAGGACTGGGGTTCGGGTTTCCAGCCCACCGACAGCGCCGAATTCCTCGCGCTGAACCCCAACGCCATGGTCCCGGTGATCCAGGATGGCGACTTCACATTGTGGGAGTCCAACAGCATCATCCGCTACCTGGCCAACCGCTACGGAGCCGCCGCGTTCTACCCTGGCGAGGCTCAGGCGCGGGCCAGGATCGACCAGTGGATCGACTGGCAGGCTTCTGACCTAAACCGCTCCTGGAGCTACGCGTTCATGTCGCTGGTCAGGCATTCGCCCGCCCACCAGGACCCACAGGCGCTGGCCGCCGGTTGCGCAGACTGGTCGCGCTATATGCATATCCTCGACCGCCAGCTGGCCAGCACGGGTGCCTATGTGGCCGGCAGCCAGTTCACCCTGGCCGATATCCCCATCGGCCTGTCGGTCAACCGCTGGTTCGAAACACCATTCGAGCACCCGCACCTGCCGGCGGTGCGGGATTATTACGAGCGGCTGAGCGAACGGCCGGCATATCACCTGCATGGCCGTAACGGTACGCCGTAAAGCAGGTGCATCCTGCAAGATCCCCGGGGCTGCTTTGCAGCCCCGGGGATCTCAACCTGTTACGCCGCTACTTGATCCCCCGCCGGTCCTACCCGCCCTCGCCAGGCAAACAGCAGCACCATCACCAAGCCCACCGCCGCCATCGCCGCGCCCGCCAGGGAAATCGCCGGGTAGCCCAGCCCTGCATTGATCACCGCCCCACCCAGCGCCGCGCCAATTGCATTACCCAGGTTGAACGCACCAATGTTCACCGCCGACGCCAGGTTAGGCGCATCCTTGGCCGCCTCCATCACCCGCATCTGCAGCGGCGGCACCAAGGCAAAGCTGGCCGCGCCCCAAACCAGGATCGCCAACGCCGTCGGCAGCGGCCAGCCCAGCACCAGCGGGAACACCAGCAGCACGGTAATCAGCACAGCCAGTGACAGGATCAAGGTGCGATCGATCGAGCGGTCTGCCGCCTTGCCACCCCACACGTTGCCCAAGGTCAGGCCGACACCGAACAACACCAGCATGGCCGTCACGAAGGTAGTGGACGCAGCCGCTTCGCTCTGCAGGATCGGCGCGATGTAAGTGAACACCGTGAACATCGCACTGGAGCCGACCACGGTCAGCAACAGCGCCGCCAGTACCGGCCCGCGGCCCAGCACGCGAATTTCGGCCATGGCCCCCTCACCTTTGGGCGACGGCACATTGGGCAGCGCATACCAGAGCGTGGTGATTGCCACCAGGCCAAGCCCGGCGATGCCCCAGAATGCGGTGCGCCAGCCCAGCATTTCACCAAACCAGGTCGCCAGCGGCACCCCGCCGATGGTGGCCAGTGTCAGCCCCATGAACATTGCAGCCACGGCCCCGGCACGCTTCTCGGGCGGTACTACACTGGCCGCGACGATCGAGCCGATGCCGAAAAACGCACCATGGTTAAGCGAGGTAACCACGCGCGCGACCAGCAGGCTGGCGTAATCGCTGGCCAGGGCCGACATCAGGTTGCCCAAGGTAAAGATGGCCATCAGCCCAATCAGTAGATACCGCCGTGGGATCTTCACTGTGGCCAGGGTCATCAGCGGTGCGCCGATCAGCACGCCAAGCGCGTAGGCACTGACCAGCAACCCGGCAGCGGGAATGGAGACGCCAAGGTCGGTGGCAATACTGGGCAACATGCCCATAGGGGCGAACTCGGTGACACCGATGCCAAAGGCACCGATGGCGAGTGCGACAAGAGGTGGGTTGATACGCATGGCAAACTCCTTATCTGTGCTGCAAATGCTACGATCCAATTTCAATACGCACTAGACCGCTTTTTTGCGAACCACCTTTGCTTATGAGGCACAAATGGACTTCAGTGGAAGATCCGGAGATATGGAAATTTTTGCCAGGGTGGCGCAAGAAGGTAGCCTGTCTGCCGCCGCCCGGGCGCTGGGCCTGACGCCTTCGGCGGTCAGCCGCATCATCGCGCGCACCGAACAGCGCCTGGGTACCCGACTGCTGCTGCGCACCACCCGGGCAATCACCCTCACCCCCGAAGGTGAGGCGTACCTGCGCGGTGCGCGGCGAGTGCTGGCCGATATGCTTGAGGTGGAAGAAGCCATCACCGACCAGGGCGTGCCACGCGGGCGCTTGCGGGTCAGCGCTGCGCTGGGCCATGGCCGGCTGACCGTAGTACCACTGCTGGCAGCGTTCAGCGCGCGTTACCCGCAAGTGCTGGTCGACCTTAACCTCAGTGACGAAGTGGTCGACATACTTGGCGGCCAGGCCGACGTGGCACTGCGCTTCGGCCGCCTGCCGGACAGCTCGTTGAGCGCCCGCGCCATTGGCGAAACCGGCCAGGTGGTGGTCGCCTCGCCTGAGTACCTGGAGCGCTGTGGCACACCTGTGGTGCCAGACGACCTGGCCCGACACAACTGCCTGCGCTTCAACTTCCGCCGCGCCGCCCCCGACTGGCCGTTTCGCCGTGACGGGCACGCGTTTTCATTGAAGGTGACAGGCAATATCGAATGCAGTAGCGGCGAAGCCCTGGCGCAACTGGCCAGGCTTGGTGCCGGCGTGGCGCGTATAGGCACCTTCACCGTGGCCGATGACCTGGCCAGCGGCCAGCTGGTGCCGTTGCTGGAGGCTTACAACCCTGGTGACCGCGAGCCGATCCATGCGGTGTTCGTCGGTGGCCCGGCAATGCCGGCGCGGGTGCGGGTGTTTGTGGATTTTCTGGTGGAGCACTTGTCTGGCAGCCAGCGCACTCCTTTGTAGGAGCGGGCTCGCCCGCCCCCTGCATTTAGCCGAGCAGGTTCAACCCCAACGTAAAAACAGCCACCGCCAACGCCGCCAACGACACAGCATTACGCTCCAGATACGTTGCCCATCCGGGCTGCGGTTGCACCTCGCCTTCACGCTGACGCTCAACCAGGCTGGCCAGACGCTCCTCTACACTGTCGACACGCTGTGCCTGGGTGCTGGTCGCCAGCGCGAGCTTCTTCAGCGCCGTGGTCACAGTGGTGGACAGGCTCTCCCGGGCCAGGTTGCTGGCGGCCAACTGCTGCTTCAGCACTTCGGCTTGCCCCTCTTGGGCAACCAGCTTTTGCTGGTGCTGCTCAAGGCCTTTGCGAATCGCCCCTTCCTTCTGCACCCGGGCCAGGGTGCTGGCCACCAGCTTCTGGTGCTGTGCCTCGATACTGGCCTGCAGCGCAGTCAGCGCGGTTTCCTGTTGCCCTTCTACACTGGCCAGGCGCTCTACTTCCTGGCGGCAGTGGGCGTAACCATCGGACAGCGCCAGCAACTCGTCGAGCTGCTGCTTGAGTTCGCACAGCACCATCAACGCGTCCTCCTGGCTACCCTCCAAAGGCGAGGCACCAGCCTGCAGGGATTCGATTTCGCTCACCAGCGCATCGCTGAAGCCGCGCAGAACCCTGTTATCGGGAGTGGCCGCCACAGTTTCCTGGCCGGCTTGCAGAAGGCCCGCTGAAGTGGCGTTGGCTTGGGTATCTACCTTGTTGCGAAAGCCGGCGACCAGCTTGCGATTGGTGTTCTCGATCACCCTCTCCACGAGCAGCTTCGCAAGCGGAGTCAAGGTCCTGTGTTCGTATGGCTGATTCATCAATCCCTATCCGGATACAGCGGTCAAGGGCGGAAAGCTATCAAAATGGCATCATCGGATCCACTGATGACTGAGGGAATTGAGTGGTTGATCAGGTATTGAGGCGAGCATCCGGCACCGGGGCGTGGCGCAGCGGCAAGCTCGCCAGGCCCCTCAGCCAGTTGATACTTCTTCAGGTGGTCACTTAGCGCGTAGCCGGCCCTTGCGGCTGCTCTACATCAGGCTCCTCGCCAGCCGCCTTCCCGGGGGTACGGGCAAGTTCCGCGAGCATGGCCAGCAGTTCATCCACATCGACTTCTTCGAACTCACCCGCTGCAGCTTCATGGATCATCGCTGCAAACTCAGGGCTGTATTCGAGGTCGTCGCCCTCTGCGTCAACCGCCCCCGCCTCGAGGTGTTTCAACGCTTGCGTCAGCTGCGCATCCAGGTCCATCAACGCTTCGCCGAAAAATGCCGTGAACAGCGGCGAAGGCTGGTCATCGTTGAACAGGCCAAAATGCCGCCCCAACGCCCGCCCGGTTCGCAGAATCAACCCGGCCGTATTGGCGTTGCCTGCAAAGCCTGCGCGGGTGAGCAGCTCGGTGGCAGATACCGCGTGCACGCGCGCCATCTCGGTTACCCGACCGCTCAGGTAGACGTTGGTCAGGTAAACCTGCTCGTACTCGTCCCCCGCAACAAACTGGGCTACACCCCCGCTCAACACTTCCAGCCCCTTGGCCCCGCCTTCGGCGATGCACTCGAGCGCTTCGATGCTGAAACTGACCAAGTCAAGCTCACGCGGCCGCAGCGGTGCGCAGTAAGCCTGGGCGGTATTCGCCGTACGCCCTTTGACCACCACTTGCCACTGACGGAAATCGGCCAGGCTGACACTCTGCCCGGCCGACTGGCTGCAGTGCAGATAGTCGATCAGTACTTGTGGGAAGTTGATGCTGGTCGGCACCCAGGTCGAACGAGCCTTGCCAGCGGCAGCCTGTTCAGTGAGCACAGGCGCTTCAGCCGATGCCGATGCCACCTGAGGGGCGCCCGGCAGGAGGCAGCGCAAGTCATAGCCGATCATGAACAGTGCCGCTTCGAAGCTGTGGCAACGCTCCTGCAGCGAACCGGAGAACAGCGTGGGTGCCCCTGCCAGCGTCGCCTGGATAATCCAGCCAAGCTCAACCTGGCTACGTGCCCAGGCGTACCCAGGCACGGCCTTGGTGAAGAACTGTGGAGCCTTCTGCAACCCTAGCGCGCCAGGGTCCCGGACCTGGTTGCCACGCGCCCCGCCGCTGGGGAACCGCAGCTTCGCGGGCGTCTGCCGCCCTTGCCGGTAAAGCGCATAGAGCATGGCAATGGCCGCGCCGACGCGGCTGTCGTAGATCGGCGAGCCGGTTGTATCGATCAGCGAGTGGATCTTGGTCAACCCCGCATCGAAACGCAGGATGCTGCGCGCATCCAGGTCAGCCAGTTGCTGCCCGGCATCAAGCTCGAACAATGGGCGGCAGGCATTGAGGTAGTGAACCAGCTTGCGCTGCTGACGCAGCAGGCCAAGGAACGCAAGAGCGCCACGCACTCCGCCCCACTGCAGTACGGCACAGCAGGCTTGGTAGGCAGTATCGTCGCAACCCGAGGCCAACGCTGCCGACAGCCGGCTGCGCAGCAGGCCCAGCGAACCCTTGGTGCTGGCCCAGTCACTGGAAGTGACCCATTGCCCAGTCTGGTAGTCCTGCCAGGCACTGCCCCAGCGATACAGCGCATGAACCTGCTCGATACCCACTACCCGCTGGTTCAGGCCGCCCTTGACGAACTTGCTGGGCAAGAAATGCAAGTGCACTTCAAGCTGAGGGAGCGAGACTTGCAGCCAATCGATGAAACCGCGTACATCAGCCTGAGCGAGAAACGTGTTCCGGTCCATGTGTTCACTAAACCCCAAAAAGAATTGATGCCTATTCGCCGCGCACGGTACAGACAGGTTCCGTGCAGGCCAATAATGAGTATTCGTACAGGTAAACTTTTCAACCATGTGCCGTTACCCGGCCTGGTCATCTAGTGATGTGCTGCCCAGGCAAGGTTGATAGAAACGTGCAACTTGGTATTGCGCGGCCTATGGCACCTGATCAATCAGTTGACACATGTGAGTGCGCATCGAGTAACGCCCGAACCCGTTCAATTGCCACAGGCTCCGGCACGCGGCCAGCTTTCACCAGCGCTGCAAGGCTTTGCGCCTTGCCTGCATCCAGCGCAGCACAAGCAACAGCCTGGGCCATCAGGGCGTCCAGCGCCGAGGCATCGCTCTGTTGCCCTGCCGCTTGCAGCCCTTGGAGTTGGGCCGAGAGCAGCGCGGTGTAGCGTTCACGCACCACATCCTGCTTGCTGCCAGAGCGCACCAGTTTTACCAGGCCATAACCGGCCATACCCGCCAGGGCAGCGGTGCCAACGACCCAGCCGACAGGTGTGGTGGTCACAAACACACCGCCCAGCGCACCCGCCAGCGTGGTAGACCCCAGTAGCGTAGTGGCGCCTGCGGCAGTTGCGACGGTGCCAGCCGCCGCCGCACCGGCCGCCACGCTGCCAGCGACGACTGCCCCTTCACCCACGATGCCAACCCTGTCACGCCCTTGAAGCTGCTCGACGGCATTGGCCAATTTGCTAGCGGTGTCATCGCTTACGGCTTGCTGTGGCTGTACAGACGGCTTGCTGCGGCCCAGGCGTTGCCTGGCGAGCGTGATGAGCTTTTTCATGTGCAGTCCCTGCCAGTCAGGCTGGCGTGAGGTATTGGGTGACAGCCAGGAAGATGTTGCGCAGCAATTCGTAGAATTTGTAGGCCAGGCCTTGGGCTGCAACCAGCGGGTCAGAGGTGAGGCTACCGCTGCTCTCGAACGCAGCCCCTACGCCGGCCCCATAAAGCATCGACAACTTGCCTACCAGGGGCGCCAGGATTACCCCGAACAACGGGATACCGCCGCAAAGCGAAGTTACGGCAGCCCCCAGCGCGATACCCACGGTGATCGCCGGGTGTGCGCGTAGAAACGCAAAAATCTGCGAGACGACAATCTTGCCGATGGCGACAACCTCGCCGGCAATCTTCTGCGATGCCGACCAGATACCCTCCAGGCGGGTCATGATTTCGGCAGGGATCCCTCGGTTCAAGCCCTCGACCATCAACGTTTCGAAACGATCACGATCGTACTCGGCATTCAGTAACGTCAGTTCCAGCGCGCCCTGCTCTTTACTCATCAGATCCATAACTGCCTGCGCCCCTTCTTCATGCATGCCCATGCCCAGACGACTTGTCCAATGATGGCAATTTGCCGGAAATTACCCCGTCAAGCAAACAGCAAAGCAGCAGTACGGCAACACTCAATCGAGATTCAGCCAAGGCCTCAGTTCGGCACGGTTCGCCAGCACCAGCTGCTGCGCTTCGGGCCTTGCGTCATGCACATTGGGGTTCACCCCAAAGCGCTTTACCACATACTTCACCAACGCCTGTGAGCTCCCCACCACCAACTGCCCCTCAGCCATGCCAAAGTCCACCTCGATGATCGCCCGCTGCGCCGGCGTCAGTCGCTCATCCGGCTTGAAGATCACATCGACCTGCGTGTTCCATTCCACATCCTGCTCGATGCCGTTTTCCGTCTCCTCGTCATGCAAGTCCGGCACACCGCGGAAACGGCTGAGCACGAAGTCCCGATACATGCGGTTTTTCTCGCAATATGCCCGCACATGCCAGCGCATGCCGGTATACACCAGCGTGTGCGGGGCAATCGTGCGCCCTTCCAGTTCAGGGCTATTGAAGGACACGTACTCGATGTCCAGGCGCCGCTTTTCGCGACACGCCTTGAGCAGCGGCCGCAGGACTTCGGGTTTGACCGAGCGGTCCGGGACCTTCAGCACCTCGGTATGGGCATAGGCCAGGGCCAGGCCTTCGATATGCGGGGCGCGCTCGTTGTTCTGGTTGAGCAGGTCCAGGTAGGCGCTGGCACTGTCGTCGATGAACAGCGGCTTGAACTGCCGGGTTGGCACGTAGCCCTTGATCTGCTTGTCGTAGACCAGGTTTTTCGACGCATAGTCATTGATGTAGGTGTTGATGTCCTTCGATGCCTGCTGGCGGCTGATACCGAAGCTCTGGATCAGATGGTTGGTGGTCAGCCGGCCTTCCCACCACACCACCGTCTCGATCAACCGGTAGCGCAGGGCCAGGTCCCAGCGGGTTTGCTCCATACGTTGCGTACGTTTCATCTCGGTTCCTGAAGGGAGCAGCGCTGTGTGCCCCAGCAAATGACGTGTCGCTAGATCGTACATGTCTGCAAACTGAAAACTCAAGGCAGACACGATATGTACACAAACCAGACACATACCTCATGAAGCCCACGACCTCCGCCAGGTACGCGGTGATAGCAGCAAAGCCGCGCCAACTGCGGCGTCGCGAGCAATACATGATGTTAATTAGCCTTCCCTGTACATCAGGCTGCACGCGATCGCGTCTTGCAGAACCTGCACCATTGCTTTACCTGTACAAGTCTCCAATATCGACATGTAGTGTAAATTGACATATCTTTCGACTTACCGGCAAACAGCCACCATTCAAGGAAGCACGCCATGGAAGCTCTGCTAATCGCTGTGTTGGGCGTCATCGGCATCACCCTGCTGCTGGTGTGCCTGCAATATGCTCGACAGGGCGAGATATGGGACCTGCTGCAGCGCGACCGTGAACTGGAACGCACCGCACGCATCCACAAGCAGGAGAACCACGAGCTGCGCTCTGCCCTGCGCGCCGAACGCGAGCATGTGAGCCAGTTGCAGCGCCAGGTTCAGCTGCTGCTCGGGCTGGTACCGGAGGCCTGAGGGCATTCGTCACAGCGCACGCGTACACTTGCCTGCGGCACAGGCTCAGGAGTTCGTTCATGCCCTACCCTATCGAGCAGAAGTTGGTGATCGGCGTTGCCTCGAGTGCGCTTTTCGACCTTACCGTCTCGGACGACATCTATCAGACCCAAGGCGTCGAGGCTTACCGCCAGCACCAGGAACAGAACCTCGACGAGCCGTTCCCCAAAGGCGTGGCCTTCCCGTTCATTCGCCGCTTCCTCAGCATTAACCGGGCTTTTCCCGATCAGTTGCCGGTGGAGGTGGTGCTGCTTTCGCGCAATTCGCCGGAAACCGGCTTGCGCGTGTTTCGTTCGATCAACCACTACCAGCTGGACATCACCCGCGCAGCATTCATGTCGGGCCGCTCACCCTACGAATACATCCCGGCGTTCAATGCCTCACTGTTTCTCAGTGCCAATGAGGAAGATGTGCAGAAAGCCATCGATGCCGACTACCCGGCTGGGCGGGTGCTGCCGACGCACATCCATGATGACGAGATCGATACCGAGCTGCGGGTAGCCTTCGACTTTGATGGCGTAATTGCCGATGACGAAGCCGAGCGCGTGTACAAGCGTGACGACAACCTGGATGAGTTTCAGGAACACGAGCGGGTGCACAAAGGCATCCCGCACTCGCCAGGGCCGTTGGCCGACCTGTATCGCAAACTTTCGCTGATTCGCATGCTCGAAGACCGCAAGCTGGCCGAGTGCCCGGCGTACAAACGGATTCTGCGCATTGCGATTGTGACAGCGCGCAATGCGCCTTCGCATGAACGGGTGGTGACGACATTGAAGGATTGGGGCGTGTCGCCGGATGAGTGTTTCTTTCTGGGTGGGATGGAGAAGCCCAGGGTGCTGTCGATCCTCAAGCCGCATGTGTTTTTTGATGACCAGCGCAGCCATTTGCAGTCGCCGGCGGGGGATTTGCCGATGGTGCATGTGCCATTTGGGGTGGCGAACAAGCTACGTTCAGCGCAGCCTCCTGCGCTCAAGGGCGACAGCGAGGAGCAAGATTACCCGCAAGTCGGCGCACCATCGCCCGATGTATGCAAGTGACACGACACGTCACTGATTCGTCTCGATGAGTCATATTGTTGCCTTCCTACTATCAGGCTAATAATTAACTATCTGCCTGGGGAGGCGCGAAACATGCAACCAAGATTCGTTATCGTTCCAGCGGTGCCTATTGAAGGCGAGTCTTTGCGCATTGGAAACCGGTTCTACGCCGCCACTACTTCGGGGGGCTTCGACATCTACGACAACCAGGAAAAAGAACGGTTGAAGCGTGGTTTCATCAACAGGTCGGACGCTGCGGCTGCGTGCGTGAAGATGAATGCAGAATCACGAAACCCCGAAGCGCAATTTCCCTTGCTGCGTACCGACTGAGGCGCCCCACCTCACGCAGGGCGGCTCAGCTGGTTGTCAGTGGACGTGGCCGGTGCCGTGACTTGCCTGTGCCTCGGTCGGCAGAACGCGGACCTGCACTTCTACCTTACCGGCCTTCTCGAACTCCAACGTCAGCGCAAACTGCTCGCCGGCTTTCAGGGGCTCCTCCATCCCGGACAACATCACATGGTTGGCGCCGGGTTGGAACGTCACCTCGGTATGCGCTGGGATCTCCAAGGCAGTCACATGCGTCATGTTCATCAGGCCATCGCTGACGCCTTGGGTATGCAGCTTGCTGACTTGCGCACGCGGGCTGCTGACTGCAATCAGTCGATCGCCATCATCCCCCAGGTTGGTCACGCTGAAATAGGCCGAACCGCCCGGAAGGCCTGCCGGCAGTTCTCGTGACCACGGCTGGCTGACCAGCAACTCGCCGGCTTTGTATTCATTGGCAAAGCTCAGCGCGCTACAGGCGCAGAGAACAGAAAAAGCCATGAGACGGGCAATCATGGGTGCACTCCTTTGTCAGTTGCTTGTTTGCGAGTTGTTGTTCAGCGCAGGCGGCTGCAAACGCTCGGCCTGCTCATCCAGGTAGGTCAACAAGGCGGCAATCTCAACGTCACCCAAGCGCAGGTTGGGCATGGCCAAGCGGTTGTATTGCTCGTACAGCTGCATGGCCAAAGGGTCCTTTTCTGCCAACATGACATTAGGCTCCTTGATCCAGCGGGCAAGCCAGGCCGGGTCCCGTTGCCGTGTCACGCCGAGCAAGTCGGGGCCGATGCTGCGCATCCCGGCATGCTCGGTATCGCCGAGTGTGTGGCAGGAGGAACAGCGGGTGCGGTAGATCTGCTCGCCGACGCTGGGCGGGCGAATGCTTGGGGCGTCGGCATTGCCGTTGGTGTTGGTACTGGCCAGCTTCCAGTTGTGCAGGCTTTTACCCAGCCGGTCTGCCAGTACATAGGGGTTCTCCATGGGAGAGGTTTTCATCCAGCGGCCCGTACTTTGATTACCAATGATCAGGCTGAGGTTATGGTCCTTGGTTTCACCATCATCGACGCCCTTCATGAACAAGCCGAGCTTTTGCCGCAACAACGTGATGTCGTCCTTGTTGCCGGTCAGAAACTGCCAGCCCGGCCCAACCTTGAATTGCTGCGCATAGCGCTTGAGTGCTTCTGGGGTGTCGGTTTCCGGGTCGATACTGATCGAATAGAAGAACACGTCGCGCCCCACACGGTCGCCAAGCAGCTTCTGCACCTGGCGCAGGCGTGCGGTTTCCAGTGGGCATGAGTCTGTACAGGTGGTGAAGATGAAGTTGATAGCCACCACCTTGTCCTTGATCAGGTCATCAAAGAAATGCACCTGCTGGCCATCCTGATTAATCAGCAGGGTATTGGGGAAGTAGTCTTTCCCCCACTGCTGAGCCAGGCCGTTGTCGTTGCTGGCCGCCACCGACCACTGCACGCTAAGCAGCGTAAGCAGCAGCAACCAGCCGTTGAAAGTGCTCCAGGTTTTCCGGGCCATGCTTATCACCCTTGCAAATTGATGATGCGCACCGCGCCACGCCAGTGCGCCTGCTACCGGCCTCCCGCCCAGGCCGGAGTGCCCGGCTGGGCGGGAGGCGACGTGGGTTCAACGTACGGTCACTGGCGCGATGATCACCTTGCCATCGAGTGGCTTGATCGCCACCGTCGGGTTCGCCGAAGGCCCATTACCGGTAGTGGTAACCGACAACCGCCATTGACCACCGCTCAACACTGCCGCAGTACCCAGGCTCAACGGCCCGCTGGTACTCGAAGCCGTGACATCGAGAATGTCGCCTCTTTTCAGCGAGCTGGTACCTGCCAGGTCCCAGGTGTAACGGCTGTTGCTGCGCGGCGTGACGACGGCGCTGGTCACCTTGAGGTTGTGGTCCACTTCCACGACAGCCGGCGTGACTGCAACCGTGACGTTGGCGGCCAACTTCGAAACAGCCCCTCGTGCATCCTTGACCTTGTATTCAAACACCGCGCTGTACGGCTCGCTGACCGTGGCTGGCGGGGTAAAGGTCACCTGGGTGCCGTCGGTGCTGACGCTGCCTTGGCCCGAGTCCGGTTGCCCGAGGCTCACGACCGAGAGCGGCAGGTCGCCATCCGGGTCGCTGTCGTTGGCCAATACCTTGAGTGTGATCGGCTTGCCGGCGGCAGTAGTGCCGCTGTCACTCATGGCCACGGGCAGTTGGTTGTCTTTGTCATCCTCACCCGGGCCCTGGCCATTTTCGTCGCGGAAGTTGGGCAACGCTGCAGAGCTGATGTACTCAACGCCGTCCCAGGTGGGCATGGGCGATGGCATCAACTCGAACTGGCCAGGGTGCTCAAGGTCGAAACGCAGCAACATGGAACTGTCTTCATGCTGGGTGTTGTGGCAATGCTCCATGAACGTGCCGGCGAATTCACGGAAGCGAATGGCAATTTCCAGCTCCCCGGAACTGTCCACTTCCGGCCCTACCCGATAGAGGTCCTTGCGTGCCCATTTCTCCCACGCCGGTGGTGCCTTGCCATCGCGGTTGAGGATGATGCCTTCCTCGAAGTGCACGTGCACCGGATGGCTCCAGCCGTTGCCACCGTTCTTGATCTTCCACACTTCAAGGGTGCCATCGCCGCCGTAACCCGCGTCAGTCGGGCCGGTGGACAGTTGAGGGGCGGCCGTGATGCGCCGGGGGTCCATGGAGTAGCCAAAGCCGCCGTCGGTCTTGATGGTCCAGGGCGCGGTGTCGGTGCCGTCCGAGCGGCCGAACTCGAAGCTGCGGTGGCGGGCCTGCTTGAGCTTGGCCTGCATGTTCGGATCGTTACGATCAATGGTGAGCGGGATCATGCTTTTGCCAGCGGCCTTGCCAGGCTTGGCCGGTTCATAGGCCACCGGGTCCATGCTCAGGTCCTGGCCGCTGTAAGCCTTGACGTTGAACTGCAGGAACTTGCCGATCAGAGGATCACCGTCTCGCCACCTGGGGCCCTTGCTCGTCTGATCGATTACGGCCTTGTATTTCTCGGAAAGCACATCGGCCAGTGACACGGCATCGTCGCTCGGCCCCTTGCCAGTGTCGTGCTCCATGAGGTTGACGAAGAAGATCTTGTCGCCCGTCTTGATCCCATGCTTGGAGAAATTGATGATGACGTCATAGCGCTCGGCGATGGCCATGGTGGGCATGATGCCGTTGTCATCCTTGAGGTCGCCGTTGCCGTTGAGGTCCAGGCTGCCGTCGAACGGAATCGCATGCTCCATGATATTGCCGTCGTTGGCGATCATGTGGAACGGCACCCGGTCGTAGGACACCCCCGAGCCTTTGGGGCCAGGGAACTCGCCAGCACTGCCGCGAATTTCGCGCACCACGGCAATCTTGAAGTAGCGCGACACCGAGCCATTGAGTATGCGCAGGCGATAGCTGCGGGCGCGTACATCGAAGTAGGGTTTGTACAGCCAGTTGACCATCATCTGGTCACCGATAAAGCCGTCGATGTTGAACGGGTTGAACCACAACTGGCCGCTCTGGTCCCAGGCCTTGTCAGCCAGGGTCAGGTTGACGTCATAGTCGCGGTTGCCCCATGGCAGCGCCGAACCGCTGGGCAGGCGCAGGTTTACGCCATCCTCGAACGCTTCGTTGCCACGGTCGAGGGCGCTGTAGTAGTTCATCATCGCCGCGTTGCCCTTGTAGACGTTGTGGGCGGTGAAGTCGAGCATGTGATCGTGGAACCAGTGGGTGCTCATGGTCTCGCGCCAGTCGCCGCGCACCTTGATGCTGCCGTTCTCGCAGGCCTTGAGCCCTGGGTTGCTGTCGTTGACCCACAACGTTTCCCCTGGGCTGCAAGGGAACGCAGCCCGGCGGTCCTGCGCCGTGGTGTTGATGGTGTCATAACCGGCCAGTTGCACGGGCCAGCGGTAGTCGTAGTACTGCCCCGGGAAGAAGAACGCATTGGTGTAGCCATCGCTCTCGGCCGGGTTATGGCCGTTGTGTTCATGCGTGCTGAGCGTATGCAGGCCAAAGCCACCATTGGCTGCCGGGTCGATCGGCAGGGCGTTGTAGTGACGCATCAATATCGGTTGGCCGTAACGGGCCATCAACAGCTTGGGTGGCAGCGTGCCGTCGAACGTCCACAGGGAGTTGTGGTTCTGGATTGGCATGTTGGGGTGGAAACGGATGCCAATGCCTTTGGCCGTGCCTTCAGTGGCCGCAATACCTGCAGTGTTGTGATAGAGCCCGCCAGGGCCGAACTCGCCCTTGGCGTAGCCGTGCATCTGTTTGCTGTCGCGCAGCCCTTGGTTGACCCGCGCACCGGCTTGCGCCGTCTTGATTGCGGCCTGGGGGTAGAACTCGTTCCAACGCTGGTGCGACCAGCCTTTTCCTGGCGGACGGCCCTCTGCGGGGGAGCCCACGGGATGACGGTTGAGGAAGGCTTCGATTTGCACCTTCCAAGGGTTGCGATCCAGCACGTTGGAATATTGCGTCGGGAACGGCAACAGCCCGGGTTGGCGCAGGAAGGCCTCCAGAGCCGCACCCGAGGGGCCACTGCGCGCGACACTGTTGGGGTCTTGCTCGGGGGCAGGCCCCACAGTGGGTACAGGGAATGGAATTGTGCCGGCTTCAACGGTAGGGTCGAGTTTTTCCGGGCCGAATTCCTCGTAAAGCAGCATTTGCTGGGTAAACGGCTGGGCGCCAAACAGCGGGCTGGGCTGGCCATTGGTTGGGTAGTTGAATGAGGTTTGTTGCGCCGGGGGCAGGGCGTTCTCTTTGCGTGGTGTGGTCCGGTCGCCGTATTCACCGTTGGGAAGCGCAAGCGCACCGTGGTTACCTTCAGGCAGCGACTTCAGTGCATCCAGCGCAGCCTGTGCAGCCTGCGGGTCAGCGGGCAAGCGGGTGAACGCCGAAGGGTCGCTTGGCGATGGCGGGCTGACGTCGTCGATTGGCGCAGCTGCAACGTGGCTGGCACCAAGTGCCACCAGCAGCGCTGACGCAATACCTGAGAGTCGGAACACGTCAATCGTTGATCGGCGCTGAATAGATGGGTAGTGCATACGCTCACCTCGCTCATTCCCTGACTGACGGGCGCCGGCCCGCCACTAACACTGGCTATTCGCCACTTAGTTTCGGGAGAGAGCAAAAGTTGCGCCAAGCTGTAATGCGTGGGTGCTGTGCCAATAAATACACTGTCTTTCAGGAAGTTGAGTTTTTTCTCAAGGCTTAATCCAGCAGAAAAAAACTTTAATTGGGTTAGTTAACCCCTTTCTGGGGAATGAAAACCCACAGCGCAATTGAGCTTAGTTTGACAAAGTAGGTTTAGCTGCACCTTCCCTCCTGAGAAATCAGCGCCTTAGCACAAGCCGTTCACACTCATGGCATGGGGAACTCAACCTAGAAACATTTGTTTACAGTTTTTCCAGAGACCTTCCTTACACAGCCGATGGGTTTGCTTACTGCTACAGAGATAGCACTGCCCCTGGTGATTACCCCTTTTACGGTGCGGAAAACCGCACTGCGCCACTTGTTGAAAAACTGCTTACTTCGGTCAGAACAAGTTGATCGGGTACCCTCAGGCGAGAACCGTTGACTCAAGAAGCACAATGGCCGGGGAGCCTAGGTAAGCCACCTGCCGAGCTTTCCGGCCTTAAACCTGCAATGACTTGCGCTCAAGCCACTCCAGCATCAGCTCGCCCCAGGCGATGTCTGCTTGCAGCGCAGCCTTGGCCTTGGCCGAGTCCCGCTTACGCAATGCCTCGAGCACTTCGAAGTGCTTGTGCTTGGCACTGGCCAGTTCGGCCTTGGGCACTTCGGCGTGGAAGGTGCTGAGCAGCGGCCCCATCATCACCCACATGTTTTCCAGGGTCTTGAAGATCACCGGCGTGCGCGCCGCTGCGATCAGGCCGAAATGAAACTCGCGGTTGAGCAACGAAGCCTTCTTGTAATCGACGCTGACCGCCGCCTGGAATGCGGCCTGCACTTCCTCAAGATGGGCCAGTTCGGCATCGGAGATGCGTTCGGCCGCAAGGCCTGCGGCTTCGCCTTCCAGCAGATGGCGAATCAGCTGGATCTCGCGCAGTTGGTTGACCGTCAGCTCCGGAACATAGATTGAGGTGGCGGCTTTCATGTCCAGCGCATGGTCGCTGACCAGGCGGAAGATCGCTTCGCGCACCGGCGTGATCGACACACCAAACTCTTCGGCCAATGCGCTGATGCGCAGGCGGTCCCCAGGTTGGTACTGACCGTCCATCAATGCCGTGCGGATGATGCTGTAGACCCGCTCGCTCAGGTTGCCTTTATCCAGCGGCTTGTGAACTGTCACGCTGATTCTCTCTTGTCTTATGAATGGCCCGGTACCCGCCGGGGTGCGGCTGGGCGATAAGGCATGATACATCATCATGGCGTCCTCGACAGTACAGGGGTTTCTATGCCTATTAAAAACATGATATATCATATTTTAAACCAGCGACTGATGGCACGTACCGAGACCCTGCAACACTCCGCCATCGCCGATGACGCCCCAGCCACCTCATAGGAAGTCCATCATGCCAATCACCGGCGCCACCCAAGTGGTGGTTCACCTGACCTACCCGGCCAAGCACTTGCGTACCCCCTCCTTCTTCAACCCGCTGCTCGAACGCCTGGGCCATGACGCCGTGCTGGTGCCCTGGGAGGTGTCGCCCACCAACCTAGCCAGCGCCTGGGCCGGTTTGCGCGGCATCGAGAACCTTGCCGGGGTGATCGTCACCGTGCCGCACAAACTGGAAGCCGCCGAACTGTGCGACGAACTACAAGGCGTGGCCGCGTCGCTCAACGTATGCAACGTCGCCCGACGCCTGCCCGACGGCCGCTTCAGCGGGCGCATGCTCGATGGCGAGGGCTTTGTCCGCGGCCTGAAAAACCAGGGCCACTCGCTGTCAGGCAAACGCGTACTGCTGCTTGGCGCCGGTGGTGCTGCCACAGGCATCGCCCATGCCCTGCTGGGCGAGCCGCTGGAGTGCCTGGTCATAGCCAACCGCTCCCAAGCCAAGGCCGAGGAACTCGCGGCCCTGTTGCGCACCTTGCTGCCTGGGCGCCAGGTAGCAGCAGGCGCGGCCGACGGGCGCGGTTTCGATGTAGTGATCAATGCCACGGCGCTGGGGCTCAAGGCCGACGACCCATTGCCGCTGCCAGCGCAGACACTCGACAGCGGCACATTGGTCGCCGAAGTGGTGATGAGCCCGGATGTCACTGCCCTGCTGGAAGCGGCCGAGGGCCGTGGCTGCCAAACCCACAAGGGCGTGCACATGATCACCGGCCAGGTCGAACTGCTGGCCGGCTTCCTGTTCGGCCCGGCCAAGCGGCACTGAGCACCGCATCGAGCTTTTCCCACAATGGAGCAACCCATGAACAAGATCGCAATCATCACCGGCGGCGGCTCGGGCATCGGCCTGGCCACCGCACGCCGCCTGCTCGCCGATGGCCATGAAGTTCACACCCTGGGCCTGGGCGAGCCTGAACAACCTGTCGAAGGCATTCATTACCAGGAGCTGGACGTCACCGACGATGGCGCAGTGGCGGATTTCTTCGGCCGCTTCGAGCGCATCGATGCCCTGGTCAATGCCGCCGGGGTCATCGACCACCATCGCGAATGGCAACTCGATGGGTTCAGTCGCGTGCTCGACGTCAACCTGACCGCCGTGATGCGCATCAGCAACGCCGCGCTGCCGGGGCTCAAGCGGGCCCGTGGCGCGGTGGTCAACTTTGCCTCGATGTGGGGCATCTTCGGCTCGGCCAAGACACCGGCCTATGCGTCGAGCAAGGCCGCCATCGGCGAGCTGACCCGCTGCCAGGCCGTGGCCTGGGCCGCCGACGGTGTGCGCGCCAACGCCGTGGCGCCGGGCTGGATCCTCACCCAGCTGTCACGCCGCGCCTATGAGGACCCAAGCCGCTCGGCCGGGATCCTCTCGCGCATACCAATGCAGGCCTGGGGCCAGCCGGAAGACGTGGCAGACGTCATCGCCTTCCTGGTTTCCGACAATGCCCGCTACGTCACCGGCACCACCCTGGCGGTGGACGGTGGTTACTCCATCGCCTGATTCCACCCTCTGAACCGATCGATGGCCGTCAGCGAAACGGTGAAGGCGCTTGACGGCCAACACGCATGATATATCATGCATCACACATGACCGAGATCGTCCACGACCTCGTATAACAATAAACCGTCACACAGAGGTACCGCATGAATCTGGTTTTCGGATCACCCGGCCGCTACGTGCAAGGCCCCGATGTACTCGACGAAGCAGGCCAGTACCTGGCCCACTGTGGCCGCCGCGCCGTGGTAGTCATCGACAGCTTCGTGATCGGCCTGGTCAAGGAACGCCTGGACGCCACCTGCGCCCGTAGCGATGTGCAATTGCACTACATCACCTTCGATGGCGAGATCACCGCCCAGGGGATCGCCGCCCTGCGCCAGTCTGCTGAGCGCTTTGCCTTCGACATGGTGGTGGCGGTAGGTGGTGGCAAGTCCATCGATGCCGGCAAGGCCCTGGCCAACTCCAGCGGCGCCGCGCTAGTGAGCATGCCCACCGTCGCCTCCAATGACGCCCCCACGTCGAAGAACTATGTGGTCTACGACGAGCACCATCAGCTCAGCGAAGTCGGCCACCTGCTCAGCAGCCCGCGCTACGTGCTGGTCGACACACGCCTGATTGCCCAGGCCCCCCGCCCCTTCCTGCTGGCCGGCATCGCCGACGCCCTGACCAAGAAGTTCGAAGCCGAGCAATGCCTCAAGGCTGGCGGCGTCAACATGTTCGGCGCCCGCCCCTCGCTGGCCGGCGTGACCCTGGCTCGGGAATGCTATGCCGTGCTGCGCGAGCATGCCGAGGAAGGCCTGGCGCTGGCCGGCAGCGGCCAGGTGAACGCCGCCTTCGAGCGCCTGATCGAAGCCGTGCTGCTGATGAGCGGCCTGGGCTTCGAGAGCGGCGGGCTGTCCATCGCCCACGCCATGACCCGTGGCTTGTCCAAGGTGCCGGGCGCCCGCGACCAGGTTCACGGCTGGCAAGTCGCCTATGGCCTGCTGGTGCAGCTGGTGCTGGAGGACCGCGAGGCGGCGTTCATGGCCGAACTGCTGGCTTTCTATCGGCGCATCGGCCTGCCTTGCAGCCTGGCCGAGCTGGGCGTCAACCCACCCGACCAGGCCACCTTGCGCCAGGTCGCCGAGCCGACCCTGCAAGCCCCCCATGCACGCAACTTCCTGCGTGCCAACGGCCAGCCCCTACAGTGCGACGACCTGATCGAGGCCATGCGCGCGCTGGAATCGCTGACCCGCTGAATTCCCCTGGCAACACCCACCCTGCGATGCCTGCATTTGGAGGTAGAGATGGCTACACCCCGTAAAACCCTCGAGACCTGGAAGGCCAGCGATTTCGTGCCCAGTGCCGAGACTGTCGCCCACCTGCGTGAACGAGCGAAATTCGTTCGCCTGGAAACCATCCGCCTGATCGAGATCGCCAAGACCGGCCACTACACCTCGGTGTTCTCTGCCGCCGAGCTATTCTCGGCGCTGTACTACGACGTGATGAACCTGCGCCCGGAAGAGCCCAATTGGCCCGAGCGCGACCGTTTTCTGATGGGCAAGGGCCATGCCGCCGTCGGCCAGTTCCCGATCCTGGCCGACCTCGGCATGTTCCCCAAGGATTGGCTGGACGACTACACCCGCCTGGGCAGCCCACTGGGCGACCACCCCGACATGCGCAAGGTGCCGGGCATCGATTTTTCATCCGGCTCCATAGGCCATGCTCTTTCCGGCGGCCTGGGCATGTGTCTGGCGCAACGTTTCACCGGTCACAGCTATGACGTGTTCGTCATGCTCGGTGACGGCGAAATGCAAGAAGGCCAGGTCTGGGAAGCGGCCATGAGCGCGGCCCACCACAAGGCCAGCCGCCTGATCGCCATCGTCGACCGTAACGGCTTCCAGCTCGACGGCCAGGTCGACGACGTGATCGGTATCGAGCCTCTGGATGAAAAATGGCGCGCCTTCGGCTGGGAAGTACACGTCATCGACGGCCACGACATCCGCGAGGTGACCACCACCCTGCGCCGCATCAAGGCCGATGAAAACCGCGACAAGCCAGTGTGCATTATCGCCAAGACCGTCAAGGGCAAGGGTGTTTCCTACATGGAGACCGAGCCGGGCTGGCACCTGGGTTACCTGGACCCAGAAGACGCCCAACGCGCCATCGCTGAAATCGAAGCCAAGGAGATCTGACCATGAACGCCCCCCAGTCCCCCAACTCCTGGCAATACCGTGGCCTGAACGCCATGAACCCCGGGCTGTCCTACCTCTCTGACGGCCTGATCGAGCTGACCCGCGAAGGCTACCCGGTCATGGCCGGCTCCGCCGACCTGCAGTACTCCAACGGCCTGAACAAGTTCGCCACGGCGTTCCCCGACCGCTACATCCAGTTCGGCATCTCCGAGCAGAACATGGTCACCGCCGCTGCCGGCCTGGCCACCTGCGGGGTGATGCCGTTCGTGGCCACATTCGCCTCATTCCTGGGCCTGCTGTGCTGCGAGCAGATCCGCATGGACGTAGCCTATTCCGCCCAACCTGTACGCCTGATCGGCCATCACACCGGCATTTCCCTGGGTTTCTACGGCACTTCGCACCATGCCACCGAAGACATCGCCACCATGCGTTCGATCGCCGACCTGGCGGTGGTCTCGCCCTCCGACGGCCCGCAGCTGGTGGCCGCGATCAAGGCATCGGCCACCTACGACAAGCCGGTATACTTTCGTATCGGTCGTGGCCGCGACCCGATCATCTACGAACACGGCACCACCTTCGAATTCGGCAAGGCCACCGAGCACTGCCAGGGTGAAGAGCTGACCATCATCGCCTGTGGCATCACCGTGCACCCGGCGCTGGAAGCAGCGCGCAAGCTCAATGCCGAGGGCCGCTCGGTGGGTGTGATCGACATGGCCTCGATCAAGCCGATCGACCGCGAAGCGATTCTGGCTGCCGCAGCACGCAGCAAGCGGATGATGACGGTAGAGGAACACAACGTACTCGGCGGACTGGGCGCGGCAGTGGCCGAAGTGCTGGCCGACGAAGGCGTCGGCGTCAAGCTCAAGCGCCATGGCATCTATGACGAGTACAGCCTGATCGCACCGCCCACTCACTTGTACCAGCACTACAAGCTCGATGCCCCCGGTATCGAAGAGGTAGCCCGCGCGCACTTGGCGAGCTGACCCGTTACGCCGTACGGGCAGCGCCAACCCCGGCGCTGCCCGCCTCTTCCGCTCGGAGCCTAACAATGAACAATATGACCGAGACCCTGCCCGCCAGCGCGGCCCATGCCGCCCCCGGCGCAGTCAACCTGCGTCGCAAATCGCTGCTCGCCACCGGAGTCGGTAACCTGCTGGAGTGGTTCGACTGGACCCTCTACACCGTCGCCTCGGTGTATATCGCCGCCGCCCTGTTCGACAAGAGCAACCCAACCTCGGCACTACTCGCCACCTTAGCGGTGTTCGCCGCCGGTTTCCTGCTGCGGCCATTGGGCGGCATCGTGTTCGGTATCCTCGCCGACCGCCTGGGGCGGCGCTCCGTGCTGCTCAGCACCATGTTGCTGATGGCCGGCGCCAGCCTGCTGATCGCCTTCATACCTTCTTACGAGGCCATCGGCAGCTGGGCTTCGGCATTGCTGCTGGCCGCACGCCTGGTGCAGGGCTTCGCCCACGGTGGCGAAACCACCACCTCGTATGCGTACATTGCCGAAATCGCTCCAGCGAAACGCCGGGGGCTGTGGTCGAGCACCGTGTTCTTCGCGGTGGGCAGCGGCTCGTTGCTGGCAACCTTCTACATGGCCCTGCTGACTTCGCTGCTGAGCACCGAAGAAATGCAGCAATGGGGCTGGCGCATTCCCTTCGCCACCGGCGGCCTGTTGGCAGTGTTCGCCCTGTGGCTGCGGCGCAACATGATGGAAAGCGAGCACAGCCCCAGCGCCAGCACCTCGACCGGGCAAGCTCCATGGAGCCGTGGCCAAGTGCTGCAGCACGGTGTACGGCTGTTTCTGTACGAAGCCGGTGCGACCCTGACCTACTACACCTGGGTGACCTCGGCCTCGATCTATGCCATGAGCGTCAAAGGCATGGACCCGCACAGCGCATTCATGATGAGCTGCGTCGCCCAGGTCATCTACCTGGCGTTCCTGCCGGTGTGCGGCTGGTTGTCGGACCACTGGGGGCGCAAAGTCTGTGCGTTGATCTCGCTGCTGGGCATCGCCGCTACGCTGTTCCCGCTGTGGGGGCTTATCTCTAGCGAGCCGTGGACGTTGATGGTGGCGCAAACTGCCGGCCTGATGCTGGTGGCGTTCATTACCGGATGCAAACCAGCATCCATTTCCGAGCAAATCCCCACCCGCTACCGCACCCGAATGTTCGGTGTATGCATCTCGCTGGGGGTGGCCGTATTCGGTGGCACAGCATCGTACCTGACCACCTGGCTGTACACCGAGCAAATCGGCTGGGTGTTCAACGTCTACCTGATCGTGGTCGCATTAATCGCCAGCGCGGTGGTGTTGCTCTGGAAGAACAACCACGGCATCCCGATCGAACAGGTTTGAAGGCGACGTTCAGTAACGATCCATTCTCAAGCAAATCCGCAGCTACTCCTGCAGTGGCGTCGTGTTTGGCGCGACGCTCGCCGTGGCAGGGTTGTGGTACTTCGATCTGATCTGACCCACCCACCAGTACCCGAGCCCTGAAAGGGCTCGCGGCTGAATCGTGCCGCCAGGCCGGTAACCGCTTGGCTATCGAGTGTGGGGTTGCTTATGAACTTCCAAGCGCTGCACATCCCTGGCAAACCATATCCCCACGCCGATTACCATGAGGCATATGAACACAACATCCCAGTCCCTGTGCTCGATGGCTGACACGATGGCCATGAACTGCAGAGCGGCAACCCACCACAGAAACGGCCTGATTTTTGAGTAGCGCATAGCTCACCTCAACGCCCCCAGCTATCAATAGTTTAGCCGAGGCCAGGCGTAGTGCAGCCCGGCCGGGGCAGTGCGTTCCATCGCGGGTCAGCTTAGCGAGGGCCGCCGCCCTGATGGCCACCAAAGCCACCGCCACCACCACCGCCGTGGCCACCACCATGACCACCGCCACCACCCGGCGGCATGAACATCCAGCAACCCGACAAGGCGGATACCAACGCCGCAACCAAGGCTGCGCGGAAAAGGTGTTTCGACTTCATTGCAACGCTCCACAAGGCTAGATCTGCTGCCCACCGTTGGCCGGTTCGGCAGCGGGCGGATTCTAGAGCTGCGGTGTGATGGCATAGGGAAACTTTGCATATCTTTACAGTCGGCCCAGGTGCAATGGAGCAGGAGCCAACCAGGACGCAAGTAGGGTCCTCAACCCAGTGTTAGACGGCACTCTCAGACCTTGGTAGGGCTCAAGTTTCTCTCAAGTTTCTCTGCTTGACGTCGATAGCTCGGATGATGCGATACTGCCATCGATAGCAAAATGCTACCAGCTGACACAAGGACGTTACTTTGCCTCTGCACAAAGCTATTTCCTCATTCAGCCTGCCCGTACTCGGCAGCCGCTGGATGCAGCCACAAGCCCCCACTGTGCAAAACCTGCCCGGTACGCCCCCTCAATGACCTGAACAGTCGCATGGAGCTTGCGACTCATCCTGTCGCGTCTTCGTGCAAACCTGTTTTCAGCGAACACGAGCGAGCGCTCCCGCCTTCGGCAGCACTCTGCTTACCGCAGTGGAAGCCACTAGTTCAACAGGACCGCAAGACACATGAAGCATTCAAGAAGGTCAGCTGGCCGTTCTGGAAAATCAAGGCCTCGCCAGGCAAGCAGCTCCCCTTTCGATGTATTGGTACTGGCGACCATGAGTGCAGGCAAGACATCCTTCATCAATGCCCTGATTGGGCAGGAGCTGCTGCACACCGCCAACGAAGCCACCACTGCCTGCATGACCCGCGTCGAACACCGCCAGGGCGCGCGTGCCTTCGATGGCGCCTGTTACTCGCACGCAGATCAGGAGCTGGCACGCCTCAAGGACACCTCAGCTGAAACCCTTCGTGACTGGAATGCCAACAGTGACGTAAAGCGGATCAGCTTGAAAGGCAGCTTCAAGATCGTGCCCAGCCCCGCACCTGGGTTGGTGTTGCATGACACGCCCGGCCCGAACAACAGCCAGGACCCCAAGCATGCTGAGCTGATGCTGGAAGCGATCCGTACCATTTCCTTCAAGGCGCTTTGCTATGTGCTGAACGCCAGCCAATTGGGCACGCAGGACGATCGCGCGCTACTTGAGCAGATACGGGATGAACTCGCGTCCAGGCCTGGCCACCCGATTTATTTCATTCTGAACAAGGTCGACCTGCTCGACCCTGATATGGGTGAAACCATTGATGAGTATGTCGCTAAATCCCACCGCTACCTCACGGCCGTCGGCTTTGAGCAACCAATCATCATCCCGACCATGGCCAACCTCGCACTGTATGCCCGCAAAGCCCTCAAGGCCCAGGCCTTGACCCGCTCACAGCGCCTGAGGCTTCACCAGGCGCTTGCCGACCTGCAAGACAACAAGCGCTCGCTACTGCATGCCACGGTGGTGCCAGACACCATCAAGAAAGGCGTGTTCAAGGCGCTGAACAGCCTGGAGCGGCAACGCCAGCTCAATGCGCTGGACGAGCAGGCCTGCGAAAAAAACGATTTGCAGCAACTGGTGGCCATCAGCGGTTTGAAAACCGTTGAAGCCCTGATCAAACACCAACGTCAGTCGATCAAGAACCCATGAACCGCATCCATATCACGCACAACCCCTTCACCGTCGAAACGACTTTCTCGATCAACGACCAGGCTCCGGCAGAAGGCTGCAAGCTGTCGAGCTACAAGGAGTCGCGCCTGCAACTGTGGGTAGAGAAGCTGTTTGACGAATTGAGCGACCTGTTCAATGGCGACAATCGCTTCCATGTTGCGTTCACCGGTGTGGAGTCTGACTTCCTGGATATCCAGGAAGCCGCCAACGTGGCCATCGCCAATGGCATGGAAGTGGAATTGCAGTGGCACCAGACCGTGCCGACCGAACAGCGCCTGGAACAGATTCGCGCCCTCATGAGCGAGGCTCGCGAACACCCTCAGTTCGATCAGTTCATCAAGGACAATGAACAGATTCGCATATCCATCCACGAGGCGTTCAACCGCGATTTCGACGTGTATGTAGTAGCGACCATGTCCTCGGGCAAGTCGACACTGATCAACGCCATGTTGGGCCGTGACCTTCTCCCGGCCGCGAACGAAGCGACTACCGCGACCATTGCACGGATCACTGATAATGATCAGATGACCGACCGCTTTGCAGCCAAGCGTTACAACCGCAACGAAGTTGAGGTGGACATGTCAGACGATGTCGACCTGGAATGCCTCAAGGAGTGGAATCAGCTAGAAGACACCCAGCTGATCGATATCGAGGGCAACATCGTAGCGATCCGCGAGCGTGAAGACGTGCGCCTGGTGCTGACCGACACCCCCGGCCCCAACAACAGCCAGGACGAAGAGCACCAACTTAAGACCATGAGCTTCATCCAGGACTCCAAGCGCAACCCGCTTATCCTGTATGTGCTGAATGCCACCCAGTTGGGCACCAACGATGACCGCAACCTGCTTGGCCTGGTCGCAGAAACCATGCGCAAGGGTGGTAAGCAGAGCAAGGACCGCTTCATTTTCGTGATCAACAAGATGGACGTGTTCGACCCCGAGAACGGCGAGAACATTCCGTCCGTTCTGGAGAGGGTGAACCAGTACCTGACCAGCAATGGCATCCAGAACCCGCTGATTTATCCGGTATCTGCCAACCTGACGCGCCTGATTCGCAAACCGAACGACCTGCATACCCGCAAGGAACGCAACGAACACAAGTCCATGGCAGACATGTTCAGCGAAGAGCCGAGCATGAACATGCTGCAGTACATGCCGATCACGTCCCGCGTGCGTCGTTCGCTGCAGGACAAGCATTACTCCCCACTGCTGCTCGCCAGCGGCTTGCCGGCAGTCGAGGCGATGATCGATGAGTACATCGACAAATACAACCTGCCGCATCGCCTCAAGCGTGCATACGAAGCGCTGGGCCATGCCATCCGGGTGGGCTTGAACGAGACAGCGCTGATCGAACAATTGCAACAGGATGAAAGGACACTGGCGCATCTGAACGAAGAAATCATGGGGCTGCAGCAGCGCCAGGAGAAAGGCTTCGATACGGCGGCCTACAAGGACAGGTTGGAACGTGAGGGTAAGGCGCTGCCCCGAGACACAGAGCTTGAGTTGGCCAGGCTGGAGGCCTTTATTGGGCCAGTTATCAAGAACATGAGCGTAAACTTCATGCAAAATGATGTTCGGGTGAGCATCGCTGAAGCGCGCGTTCAGGAAGCTGAAGAACTCTTGCAGTTCCATCATCGCAAACTGGTAAACCAGTACGAAGCTGTTTTCGACTCCAGCCAGGAGCTCATTCGACAAGATTTGCATGCCGAGTACCAGCGCTATATCGCTGAGATATTCCAAGGCACAGAGAGCTTGAACCTGCCAATTTTCGATGGGCTCAAAAAGGCGGCTTCTAATATTTCGTTCAATCTCTCCGTACAGCAGGGCGATATCCAGGAGAAGCGTGTTGTCATTGGTACCCGGGAAGTCAGTGACAGCACTTGGTGGAACCCCTTCTCCTGGGGCTCGACCAGAACGGTGCGTGATTACGGCACCGAAAACTATGTCGACCTAGAGAAACTCTGGAAGGAGCGCGGCATTCGGATTCAGTCTGAGTTCACTCGACTGGTCGATAGCGCGCGCCAAGAGATAGAGGCAGGGAAAGATCGCCTGATCGAACAATACGTCGCATTCATGACCCGAGAGTTTGATCTGAAATTTGCCGAACTGCTCACGTCCTTGAGCACGAAAACCACAGACCGAAACGCCCGTGAAGTGGCCGTTGCCGAAGCCAAGGCCTTGCGTACGTGGATCGACAATTTCAAAAACAAGCTCGACAGCACATTGGCTATCTAAGGAGGCCCCGCATGACTACCGATATGCTTGCCAAAACCCGTAAGAGTTATCTGCTGTCGCTCAAGGATCCCCAAGCCAGTACGGCTCTGCTCAATGACCTGCTTGATAATGCCGAGAAACAGTCTGCAGCGCTGCTGGTCGCCTTCGAGCCAGGCACTGGCAAGAATGCGCTTGATCCAGACAAGCTGAGTTGGAGTGCAGATTACTTCAGCCGCCACATCTTGCTTGCCCAAGAAAACTTCGCTCGAGAGCGAATCGAGCATCTACTCGCTGTTCGAGAGCACCTGCGCAATTCAGGTGTGAAAGGTTTCGCGCCTACTGAAAGTTCTTCAACTTCCCAACACCAGAGTGCCGCCCACGTGACGTCGAACTATGAGCCATCCGCCAGCCTCAAGAAATTCGTGGATGAAGGCGAACTGCTCACTATCCGGACCGCGTTGCGAGTGGAACTGGATGACAACCGTCTGACCGCAGCAGAACTTCGTGCTGCTCTGGCCTGGGCGTCCAACCACGTGCCTGGGCTTCTGGAAGCCTATTCTGAAAAATCTTTCGCCCGCGAAATGGAAGCTGACCAGAAGCTCTGGACGAGCGAGTACTATGAACTCCAGGTCGTCTACCTCAAGACCAACTACGCCAAAGAGCGCTTCCTGCACCTCATCGAAGTCCGTGAGCTATTGCGCCAGCAAGGCGTAGAAGGTTTCGCCCCCGTACAACCCAAACCACGAGCCAGTGCCAACGCCAGCGAAGCCGCGTCAGCCGCGTACCGTGCCCAACCGCAGAACTCCCGGTCACAACAGTCACAACAGTCACAGCGCGCGCACCAGCCACACCAATCGCAAACCCGTGCTTCGGACAACGGCCGCAACCCGGTCTTCAAAGCCGCCCTGCTCATCGGCGGTGCGTTGGCTGCCCTGGTGGTGTTCCTGACAGCGTTAGTGAAGTAACCCCATGGCCGCCACGACCCTGACCCCTCTGGCAATCCGCGAAATCCACGAAAACGCCACCCTCACCCTGGCAGCCGGCCGGGCGCTGATCAACCGCAGCTACCTGAGCGAACTGGAGCAGTACCCAGTCATCACTTCGCAGCAGCGCATCAGCCTCAACCGTGCCAGCGACATGCGGGTATTCCGTGTCGAGCGCATTGTCCAGAACAACAAGCAGTCGGTGCTGGAGAGCACCACTGCTGCCTACACGGCCCTGGGCGCCGCTGGCTACACGGTGTTCCTGTTCCTGCGTTCCAATGGCATCGAGACCGAGCTGTTCATTGGCACCCGCGGCGAACCCGGCAAGATGCTTGGCCAGAACTCCGGCGAACTGCTGCGTGAAACCTTCAAAGGCCACTTCCCTGGTAGCGCACTGCAACCGCTGAGTGTGCAGGACGCCAATGCGCTGCTCGACAAGCTGGACAGCGAAAAGGAAAACCCCTCGGCCAGCATCACTGCGGTGACCGGCGTACCTGCGCTGTCGACCGAAAACCGCGACCACTTCATGCAGGGCCTGGAGCGTTTCATCGATGCTGCAGAGCGCCGCGAGTACCAGGCACTGATCCTGGCCGAGCCGGTGTCTTCGCAGAAGCTGGACATGATCCGCATCGGTTACGAACAGGTTGCAACCCAGCTTTCGCCCCTGGCAAAGCAGCAACTCTCCTATGGCGAGCAAGAAAGTGACAGTATTGGCCTGAGCATCAGCCAGGGCCTGAGCACGTCGCTTGGCCACAGCCTGGGCCTGACCGAGACACGCGGCACCAGCCACACGACCGGCACGTCCACCAGCGAAACCAACGGCACCTCTGAAAGCTTCAGCTCGCAAACGGGTGCGTCGAAAGCGGCCGCAATTGCAGGCAGTGCCATCGGCGCGCTTACGGGGTCTTTCCTGAGCCCGCTTGGCGCCATGGTAGGTGCACAGGTGGGCTCCGCGATCGCTTCCGCGTTCAATGAAACACGCAGCACCGGCAGCAGCCACTCGATAACCCAAGGCACCAGCGAAAGCCATGGCACGTCGCGGAGCAGCTCCAGCGCCCGCACACAATCGACTACTCACACCACAAGCACCACCGATAGCCAGTCGGTCAACCGTACCAGCGGCAACAACTGCCAGTTGTCCATCGAATCCGTGGACAAAACCATCGAGCAACTGCTGGGCAGAATCGACCACCACCTGCAACGCATCGACGAGGCCAAGACCTACGGCGGCTGGAACTCTGCCGCCTACTTCATCGGTGACAGCAGCGCTTCGTCCGAATCGCTGGCAAGCATCTTCCTGGGCCTGGTACGCGGCAGCAAATCCAGCCACGAAGACTTTGCCCTCACCACCTGGAAATCCCGCAGCAAGTCTGCAGTGCTGGACTGGCTCACCCGCCTCAGCCACCCCGAACTCAAGCCGGCGTTCGCTGGCCGCTTGCCGGTCCCGTTCGTGACCCCGGCGACCTTGATTTCCGGCAAGGAGATGGCAATTCAACTGAGCCTGCCACGTCGCTCCACCTCGACAGTGTCGGTGGTCGAAACCCAGGCGTTCGGCCGCAAGGTGCAGCGCCTGGACGGCCTGCCCCCCAAGCGTACTGGCGCCAGGCACCTCGCCCTGGGCAACATCCGCCATCTTTGGGAGAACTTGCCGCAGACCATCGAACTGGACATGGACCAGTTGGCCAGCCATGTATTCATCAGCGGATCCACCGGTGCGGGCAAGAGCAACACGCTCTACGAGATGCTCGACCAGGTCAGTGCCGCCGGCGTGCCGTTCCTTGTGATCGAGCCAGCCAAAGGCGAGTACAAGCATGTGTTCGGTCAACGCACCGACGTGACCGTACTCGGTACCCACCCGGCCCACAGCGCCCTGCTGCGCATCAACCCGTTCCGCTTCCCGGCAGCGATCCATGTGCTCGAGCATGTCGACCGCCTGGTGGAGATTTTCAACGTCTGCTGGCCCATGTACGCCGCAATGCCCGCAGTGCTCAAGGACGCTATCCTGCAAGCCTACCAGCGCTGTGGCTGGGACCTGGAAAGTTCGAGCAACCGCTACAACGAAGACATCTTCCCCACCTTCGTCGACTTGCTGGAGACGCTGCTGGAAGTGATCGAGGCGTCGGCCTATTCCCAGGAGCTCAAAGGCAACTACATTGGCTCGCTGTCGACCCGGATCCGATCACTGACCAATGGCCTCAACGGTCAACTGTTCGTGGCGGACGAAATCGACAACACCGTGCTGTTCGACAGCAATGTGATCGTCGACCTCAGCCGCATCGGCTCTTCGGAGACCAAGGCGCTGATCATGGGTATCCTGGTGATGCGCCTGAGCGAGCACCGCATGGCCCACGGCGGCATGAACCAGCCCCTGCGCCACGTCACTGTGCTCGAAGAAGCCCACAACATCCTCAAGCGCAGCCCGGAAGGCGGCGCCGAAGGGGCGGGCCTGGTGGCCAAGTCGGTAGAGATGCTGACCAACGCCATTGCAGAGATGCGCACCTATGGCGAAGGTTTCATCATCGCCGACCAGTCGCCCCATGCAGTCGACATCGCCGCGATCCGCAATACCAATACCAAGATCATCATGCGCCTGCCCGATGAAACCGATCGCCGCCTGATCGGTAAATCCGTGGCGCTGAATGACGAGAAACTGGATGAGATTGCACGCCTGCCCAAGGGTGTAGCCATCGTCTACCAGAACGACTGGCTTGAGCCCGTGATGTGCCAGGTTCGCAAATTCAAGGGTGAAGAAACGCCATACCAGTACCAGCCACAAGCCACTGCAGGTGTAGCCCGCAGCGACTTCAACGGCCAACTGCTGAAACTGCTACTCAGCCAGCGCATTGCCACGCCAGTGCAGGTTGACTGCGACCTGCTGCAGCGCGGCCTGTGTGCACTACCATTACCTGCTCGCACTCGCATCAGCCTGTTGCAAGTTGTTAAGCAATACCGCGACCAGCAGGTACCTGCCATCTGGCGCGCGGAAGCCTTCGAGCGCCTGGCACGGTTGGTGGTGGATGCGCTGAGTTGCCGCCGGCAGGTCAACCAGATCATCCAGGAGGCCAATGACTATGCGCACCTTGACCAACTGCTTGATGGTTTACTTGAACAGTCTGCCAGCGGGCTTTCGGCCGAACTGGCGCTCGCTACTCAACAATGCCTGATGAAAGACTACAGCCAGCAGCACGAAAGCCACCTCGAGATCTACGCGATGTGGCATGCACACCATGAAAAAGGAAGCGTCCGGTGAACTTCGAGAACTTTGCCATCGATAAGGCCGACAGCCCTTCTCGCCTCGCGCTGCTCGCCAGGGAAACGCCCGACAAATGCCTGATCATCGCCGAGCTGGACCGTCCGATCGTGCTGACCCAGGAAAACCGCCTGGAGTTGCCTGTAATGAGCCAAGAGACCCGCGAGCGTCTTGAGAAGCTTGGCTTGCCCAAGGAAGTGCTGGACGTCATCAACAGCGAAGCCGAAGCGCGCATCTACGAAGAAGCCAACCTTGAGCCCGCCCAGGTCAACGGCAAGGATGCACTGATCCGCACCGACATCGATTACGATCAGGAAGATGCATTCGGCCGCACCAACCTGGAACGCATGAAGCTCGGCCTCGCCCCCCTCGATGCCGACGGCAGGCCGATCGAACTGCATCACATTGGCCAGAAGCAGGACTCCCCCCTGGCCGAACTCACGCGTGATGAGCACAGGGGTAATGGCAATGACAACGTATTGCACAACAAACTGAAAGAATCAGAAATCGCACGCGACGATTTCGACAAGGAACGCAAGGAATACTGGAAGGCGCGAGCCGAACAGATCGAGAGCCAACGGTAAACGAGTGCCCACATGAATACACTGGAAAAACTGGTCGAAGAGCAACAGGCGGCTACCCGCCCTGCGACCCAGGCAAGCATCGATACCCTTGAGTCGAACCTGGGCTTTGCACTGGGCAACGAGTACCGAGAGTACCTGCAGCGCTTCGGCGTGATTGCCCATGATGCCTATGAAACTTACGGCCTCGGGGTACCGGACGATTACTACCTGCACGTGCTCAATGCCTACAAGGACCTGGCCTCCGACGCCAGCTACCCGGCAGCTGCAGTGCCATTGCTGGAGCTGGGCGACGGGCAATACTACCTGTACGACACCCAGCACCAGCGAGTCGTGCTGTGGGCCACCCCCAACGGTGGTGTGGTTCGCACCCTGGACGGCAACCTGGAAGCATTCCTGGTCAAGCACGTTTTCCAAGGCTGATGCCCGTCAAGAGCCCCGCCAGTTGGCGGGGCATCTTGTAGCTGCCTCGCCCACCGCACTGCCCATCCCTCACATGCCCACGTACCCAACGACGGTCTTGAGCCATCACCCCGGTCCGCTTGCCGCCCATGCCTCGCCAAGGAAGCCCCAATTGCCCCAGATCAGCTCCCGCGACACCATCAGCCGCCAATGGGAACTGCTGCACAAGCTGCCCACCCGAGGCCCCGGAATCACCAGCAATGAACTGCTGGAAAAAATGCTGGATACGGGCTACCGCATCACCAAACGCACGGTCGAACGCGACCTGGTCGAGCTCTCGCGGGTGTTCCCGTTGACTTGCAACGACCGTGGCAAACCCTTCGGTTGGCACTGGGCTCCGGGGGCAAGCATCGACCTGCCAGGCATGAACATCAGCGAAGCGCTGAGCCTGACGCTTATCGAAGACACCATTCGCCCGCTGCTGCCCAACGGAATGCTCCAGGCATTGCAGGGCCGCTTCCAGCATGCGCGCAAGAAGCTTGCAAACATGGCCGATGAAAACCTGGCGGCCCGCTGGATGAGCAAGGTTGCCAGCGTGCGCCCAGAGCTCAACCTGCAGGCACCAAGCGTTTGCGCCGAAACCCTGGAGACGATTCAACTGGCACTGCTGGAGGAGCGACAGCTCGCCTGCCGTTACTACTCGGCGCATGGCAACAAGACCAGTGAACTGACCCTCAACCCCCTGGCCCTGGTGCAACGTGGCGTTGCCACTTACCTGATAGCAACCGCCGGCCATTACGCAGACCTGCGCCAATATGCCGTACATCGTTTCCTGAGCGTCGAGATACTGGCGAGCACATGTGAAGGTGCTTCTCAGTTCGACCTTGCCCAGTACCTGGCCAGCGATGCCTTGCAATTTGGTGGCCCGCAAAAGATCAAGTTGCAAGCGTGGGTCAGCGAAAACCTGGCCCGCCTGCTGCGGGAAACGCCACTGGCAGATGACATGCTGCTGGAGGCCGCGGACGGTGGATACCGCCTGACCGCGACTGTCAGCGACAGCTGGCAACTGAACTGGTGGCTTCTATCGCAAGGCGACGGCGTGGTGGTCGAACAGCCTGTGGAGTTGCGCCAGAAGCTGCTCGAAACACTGCGTGGGGCATTGCAGCGCTATGAAGGGGAGCCAGTGCGGGCGGATGGCTCTGCGGAAATACCTGCCAACGCAGGCTCGATGAACTGAGAGGGCTGCTCAACTTGCCCATGAAGCGACTGACGGAGGCGAGCTTCCCTGACTATTCCGGGGTTGTATTCAGCGCGTACATTCCAGCGCAGAACATGTCGCCGGCGCAGAAGGAGGCGCTTTATCGTCAGTATGTCGACATACTGGCTCGGTGAGCATGGGCTCCACCGGCAAGATCACCTGGTCTGCCCGTTGGGACAAGCTCCTCTTAGCGCCTGATTGAGCCGCACCCGAAGCCGAAGTGTTTCGCGACCACAGTTATCGACATGGCACCGAAGTAGCCCACCTCAAATTTGCGTCGCAGCCACGATCAAGGATCCAATACACCATGAGCACTCTATTCAAAGGTCCGCTCTTCGACTACGTTCTGGCCAATGAGCCGTTGAAGTCAGCCAGTTACTTCACGCACGGATCAAGTACTATGCTTTATCAGGCTGAGAACCGGCTGTATCGTTTGACCCGCGAAGGATGCGGGCACAATTTCATAGCCGAGCAGTCAGCAAAACTTAACCCACACGTTACGAACATTCTGCATGACTACGGCCCAGTCGCGCCATCGGACGAAGACGACGATTGCTTCTATTGGCTGGCTGAGGTTGAGGTCCTGCATCCTATCCCTCTTGGCAGCAAGCTCGCCGCAGACATCAGCTTGATCCTGGCGCAACTGATTGAAGACGATGAGAGCCAACTGCATGGCGAGGCTTTGGTTGAGTTTGGAGAACGCTGTTCCCAGCTCGCTGATCACCATGACGAGTACTCAGGCATGTTAAAAGCCTGGGAAACGGCCGCACGTTTTGCTGATCAACACGAAGCAGCAGTTGACGTAAGACTCGACAACATGATGGTCAGGCCATCAACGGGGGAGTTGGTATTGACTGATCCAATGTGCGATACCTATTTCCCCATCACGGAAGTCCAAAAACAGAAAATGGCCCATATTTACAGCAGGACTTCCCAGCAATAGCGGCCAGCAACGAGGCATGCGCAACTCAAAGCTGTTGCTGGGCTAGCCTGAGCTTTTCGGTAATATCTATCGCCTGCGGATGAGCCAGCCCGGTCGCAAATGGAATACGTTTGAATTGCTGCAGCCGAGATAGACTGATGGCAGCATGATGAGGAAGCAGGAAGCCGCCAACAACCTCAATATCCGGGTCGAAAAGGATTCCCAGCAGGTAGTCGAAGCCACCCTCCTTCTTGTCAGAGAGCTCAATGCGAGTTTCATGTCTACCGCTCCGCGGCAAGCATCTGGATCTCACTTCAATTCTGCCCAGTTGCGGACACAGGATGTCAAAACCCTTCTCAACACTACTTTTGTTGCGACTTGCACAAAGCGCCCTGGCCGCAAGCAATTCAGCGTAACCGCCAGTATCTCGGATGCCATGGGCCTCGAGCGCTTCCCTGTAGCGCAGCATAGTTTTGAGCAACTGAGTGATTTCCATGAATTGCAGTACCCGTCCCGTCTTCTCAAATGGCATTCAACGTTGATGCTGATGCGGTTGCCTAACTTCGGTCTTTTTACCCTCTCCTCTCCTCATTGGGCCAGCGATTTCGAGTGCCCAATCGGTTTCAACCAGCCGGTGTGCGACACCGCTCAAAGGCACACCACCATGACATCCTTGACCCACGCTCTCCCCCCGCAGCATGCTTGAACGCTTCCACCCACGCTCAAGGAACGACTGCATGAAGCTGGAAACTCTCGCCATCCACGCGGGCTTCAGCCCCGACCCGACCACCAGGGCGGTGGCCGTACCCATCTACCAGACCACCTCCTTCGCCTTCGACGACACCCAGCACGGCGCCGACCTGTTCGACCTGAAGGTGGCGGGCAATATCTACTCGCGCATCATGAACCCCACCAACGACGTGCTCGAGCAGCGCATGGCCGCCCTCGAGGGCGGGGTCGGCGCGCTGGCGGTGGCTTCGGGCATGGCGGCCATCACCTACGCCATCCAGACCGTCGCCGAGGCCGGCGACAACATCGTCTCGGTGGCCAAGCTGTACGGCGGCACCTACAACCTGCTGGCCCACACCCTGCCGCGCATGGGTATCCACACCCGTTTCGCCGCCCATGATGACATTGCTGCTCTCGAAGCGCTGATCGATGAACGCACCAAAGCGGTGTTCTGCGAGTCCATTGGCAACCCCGCCGGCAACATCGTCGATATCGCCGCACTGGCCGAGGCCGCCCACCGCCACGGTGTGCCGCTGATCGTCGACAACACCGTGGCCACCCCGGTACTGTGCCGGCCGTTCGAGCACGGCGCCGATATCGTCGTGCACTCGCTGACCAAGTACATCGGCGGCCACGGCACCAGTATCGGCGGCATCGTCATCGACTCCGGCAAGTTCCCTTGGGCCGACAACAAAGACCGCTTCGCCCTGCTCAACACCCCCGACCCGTCCTACCACGGCGTCACCTATACCGAAGCCTTCGGGCCCGCCGCCTTCATCGGCCGCTGCCGCGTGGTGCCATTGCGCAACACTGGCGCCGCGCTGTCGCCGTTCAATGCCTTCCTGATCCTGCAAGGCCTGGAAACCCTGGCCCTACGCATGGAGCGCCACACCGAGAACGCGCAGAAGGTCGCCCGCTACCTGCAAGCCCACGAGCAGGTGGCCTGGGTGAAATACGCTGGGTTGCCCGACCACCCCGAGCATGAACTGGCCCAGCGCTACACCGGCGGCAAGCCGGCGTCGATCCTGTCGTTCGGCATCAAGGGCGGCCAGGCGGCCGGCGCACGCTTCATCGATGCGTTGCAGCTGGTGGTGCGCCTGGTGAACATTGGCGACGCCAAGTCGCTGGCCTGCCACCCCGCCTCCACCACCCACCGCCAGCTCAACGACGAGGAACTGGAGAAGGCCGGCGTGCCACGGGACATGGTGCGCCTGTCTATCGGCATCGAGCACAGCGACGACATCATCGCCGACCTGGCCCAGGCCCTGGAGGCCAGCCGCGGTTGATACACCCGCGCCCCACCCAATGCCGACGGCGGGCGCACCTTCTGCAAACCTGGATAGCCCCGCAATGACCCTGCTCTACCTGAAACTCATCGTCACCCCCCTGCTGATGTGGGCCATCTCCCTTGCCTCGCGGCGCTGGGGCGGCCTGCTGGGTGGGCTGCTGTCCGGCCTGCCGATTACCTCGGCGCTGGTGATGTCTTTCCTGTGCCTGGAACAGGGCACGGCCTTTGCGCTAGGCGCGGTGCCCGGCGCGCTGGGCGGCCTGGCGGCGGTGCAGGCCACCTACACCTTCTACCTGTTCGCCACGCGCAGGCTGGGCATCGGCCCGGCCGTGCTGCTGGCGATATTGTTCTATGGCCTGGCCGCCTACGCCTTTACCCACTGGGGCAGCCTGTACCTATCGATTGCCGTGGCGCTGGTTTTGATCGGCGTGCTGATACGCGCCAGCGGCCGTGAGCCCAGGCCCGACACCCTGGCCCGGCCCCGGCACCGGTACTGGGAGATCCCCCTGCGCATGGTGTCTGCCACTTCCCTGTTGATGATCACCACCAGCCTGGCCAGCTGGCTGGGCCCGGCAACCAGCGGGATGCTGGCGCCGATTCCAGTGATTGCCTGGCCGCTGGTGGTGTTCGCCCATGTGCAAGGCGGGCGGGCCGGGATGGCGGCGATGGTGCGGGGCAATGCGATTGGCGCGGTGGGGGTGATTGCGTTTTACCTGGTGTTGGCGGGGTTGCTCGAAACCTGGGGCGTTGGCGTTACCATCGGGCTGGCCATGCTCAGCGCTGTGGTGCTGACCGTTGGGCTGGCCACTGTGTTGCGGCGGCGTTGATACGCCAGCGCGCCTGTTTGAGCTGCGCAACTTCACTGGGGCTGCTGCGCAGCTCATCGCTGGCAAGCCACCCACCTCGACCGCATCAGCCTCAAGCCATGTGCAGTACCTGTGGGAGCAACGGTCTTGCTCAAAATCCAAAATCTTGCGCGGTCCCTGTGGGAGCGGCCTTGTGTCGCGAAAGGGCTGCAAAGCAGCCCCAGGGTTTCAGCACAGATGCACAAATTGCCGGGGCTGCTTTGCAGCCCTTTCGCGACACAAGGCCGCTCCCACAAGGGCCAGCGCAAGGCCACTAGATTAATGCAAGACCATTGCTCCCACCTCGAGCGCATTGGCATCGAACCATGTGCGATCCCTGTGAGGCTTTAGGCTGCCCCGACACTTTCAAACCTTCGATGCTATCGGACCACCTGGTAGAAGCCCGCCATGCCATCTTTCACCGACCAACTTACGGCGTTTGGCACATCGTCGAGTGCAGCTTCGCCATCATCCACGTTGGCCAGCAACATTCTGACCGGTGCACAGACCTGGCTGCGGATGTCGTCCAGATTATTTAAGGCAGCCAGCGGCAAACTGTATGTCCATTGCTCCACTGCCCCCTCTTCCGCTTCCCAGCGAAAAAGCCGCGCGCTAGCGTCCTGCAAGCGGGCCATGGACTTTGCAGAGATGCCGGACATCTCGAAGCCCATGTAACATTCAGACCGGACATTCGTCGGCGCATCCCACAGGTTGATATGAAGCAGAGGCTCCGGGCTGAACCCACCCTCGGCGTCATCACACAGGAAGCTCATCTGGAATGCCAGATGCACTGTGGCCTCAGGCTTGCCCTTCGCTGCAAGCGGCACTGTCCAGGCGGCGGCACTGAAAACCCAGCCAGTTGCGTCAGTCCTGTAGCTGCTCGACCACTCACCTGGTTCATAGCTTGAATGCACCGCCCCCTGGCGGAACAGTTCACCGAGCTCCTGCTTGATCAGCTTAGCCAGCGCTTCGCACTCCACACCAACTTTGGACACGTAGGCGACAGCGGCGGAAATGGCTTTACCGGTTTCACTCATTTGCAATGCACTCTCAAGACTTGGCAGGCGCAGGCTGCGCAAAAAAAACATGATCAGACGCGGCTGGGAGTTGCGGCTTTGCGATGTGTTCGAAGCCGCTGAAGGGTTCAACGGCCAGCAGTTGCAAACACAAACGTACCTGCTCGCTCCAACGCCGTAACTCAAGCCCTGGCCCGGTACGGATCGCGGACACGGCAGTGAGAACGTCAAACCACGAGCGCATGATCAACTTGCCGTTCCACACGTCCCGACGGTTCAAGGCGTTACTGGCTTCACTGGTTTCCAGGCCGATGAACAGGTGTAGCGCACGGCTTTGCTCATCAGTGTCGAGGTAGTGCTGCCACTGGTCGTGCAGCTGTTCCTTGCCGCTCAAGGGCGCACGCCATTTGAATTCCACCAGCAAGATACGGGTATGAGCGCCCCAACTCAGCTCTACTCGAAGGTCTGGCTCGATTCGCCCGTTGCGCGGCCAGAAGTGCATCTCTGCGCGGGTAGGCGCCTCAGTGGGCAGTGCGTGCTCCGGATTGCGCAGTTGCACCAACGCACACCAGAACGCGGCGATAGCCGCGGGGGATAGAAATGCCAGCGGGCCCATCAGGGTGGAGGTCATCTCGTCCTCTTCGGCCACCCTGAGCTCGGTGGTTTCATCCCTATGGCCAAGATAGCGCCGATAGAGCCTGGATTTGTTGTGGCTGAACGCATGCAGCATGAAGCCTCCTTACGTCTTGCTGTTTTGCTCTGTATTCCGGTCAGGTTCAAAGGTCGGCGCTGGCACCAAAAGCCGCGCGAAGTAACCTGGGCAGCCATTCACCTGCTCGACCGGTCAAGCTCGTGGCAACCGCTGTATCGACCGGCTCAGTGTTTACGTGAACAACATGAGCGCCGTGTTCACAAGCGATCTCGGGGATACGTGCGGCCGGGTACACCACACCGGATGTTCCAATCGACAGCAACAAGTCTGCGTTTCTGGCAGCTTTGAATGCAGACCGTAATTCGGCCTCGGGTAACTCTTCGCCGAACCAGACCACGCCAGGGCGAACCCTCCCGTTGCAATGACAGCAACGAGGCGGCTCAAGGCGACTTGCACTGGTTTCTGGCGAGGGGCACTTCGGCAACGCGTGCGGGCGCGCACAAGCGAAGCAGCGTGCCATGTGCAGGCTTCCATGCAGGTGGATCACCTCTTTACTGCCTGCGCGCTCATGCAGGTCATCAACATTCTGAGTTACCAGCACCAGCTCCGGCACATGCCGTACCAAGGCGGCAATAGCGACATGCGCCGCATTAGGGTGGGCTTGGGCGAGCAGGGCCCTGCGCCATTCGTACCAACCCCAGACCAAGGCCGGATCGTTACGAAAAGCGGTTGGGGTCGCGAGCTGGGCGGGGTCGAACTGCGCCCAGAAACCGCTCAGCTGGTCGCGAAACGTCGGGATGCCGCTTTCTGCCGAAACCCCTGCGCCGGTGAACACCACTACCCTGCGTGCATTGGCCAGCCACTCCACGGCGTTGGCAAATGCAGTTTCATTCGTCTTCATAAAGCTCGACTCCTCTGCGCAAACGCTGTAGCAAGCGTTTCTTCAACGCCTCCGGTGCGGTGACGGCAATAGAGCCGGTGTGAGAAAGCAGCCACCACTCCAGTTCCCAACTATCGGCCACGGTTGCGCGGATCCAGCCACCTTGCTCACTGGACATGGTCTCCATGGTTTCGCTCAGGGGCGTCTCGCGCAACAAGCGCAAAAGCCCATCGTTCACCCAGGCTTCAAGGGTGATCATCGTCGCGGCGTTATCGCCAAACTGCATGGCCCCTGAAGTGGCGTAAGCCTTAAGGTCGAAGTCGCATGGCGCCTTGGCGGAGGTAGGCGTGAGCGCCGCGTCGCTGATGCGATGAAGCGCGAATTGGCGTACGTCCTCATAGGGTTCTGCCAGCGCGATCAGGTAGGTGACTTCGCCACGTTGCACCAGGCCTAACGGGTTGAGGATGAGTTGACTCTGCTGGTTGCGGTGCGCCGAGTAATAGCTACAGGTCAACTGCCGGTTCTCGATCAACGCTTGTTGCACCGTTGCCAGGCAGCCAGCGTCAATGTGCGGTTTCAGCAACGGCAGGTTAGCTGGCACGCTGGCCACTTTCTGCGGCCACTGGCTGGCTGGCGACTGCCGGGCCAGCGCGTTCAGCTTGCTGCTTGCCTGCTCGAAGCGAGGCTGTAGTGCGCCCAGCATGAAAGCCGGGATCAACGGCTTGAGCGTCTCCTGGGCCAGGGTAAGGGTCAGGGCGTCCAGCACACTCACCGCCGATGCCTGAAAGCTCGAGGGCGGTGCCCAACTGAAGCCGTAGGGCACGCTCTTGTCGTTCTTGCGAATGGCAAACACCGTGGCCAGGTCTTCCAGGTCCCGCTCGACTGTGCGCTTGGTCGTGGGGAAGCCCGCTGCTGCCAGGCGCTCCTGCAACGCCCTTGCCGTGATGCCACTACCGGACGTAGGCAGCAACTGCAACATCTCCCACTGACGGCTTAGGGTGTTTCTTCCTGAATTGGACGGCACGGCGATTCCTTGGCGAGTAGTGGCTGGCTATCGGCATTTTCCACGATATCGAGACCAAATGGGTCGCGTGCAATCGCGACCCATCAAGGCCTGGCGCCAGCCGAAGATGGTGCCCTCGCGCTGCGGAACCGATCAGGCGCTTTTGCTCAGCCAGCCGAGGTTGCGACCTGAAGGGTTCAGCGCGTGGCAAGCCAACCAACGCATCTTACGCCCCAGAGAGAGAACGGCACCTATGTTTGAACTGACCGACAGCGCCCTTGTTCATGGCTATATCAATATCCTGATTACGGATTTTGTCACCGGGTACAAAGCGCTTTGTGTTTCAGAGGATGCTCCCATCGAGCGCTTTGCCTATCCGCGTATCGATATCCACATTCTCGTTGATGCACCGAGGAAATTCTGTGTCGCAAATGATGCTGACACCAGTGTCTTTTTCATTGATGCCAAAGCCAAAGACCGGCCCTTGGGCGAAAACCAATTCCAGGTGATCTTCGATGGTGCCGCAGACGACCAGGCCGGGTTCTATCAATGGGCCTGTGAGTGCATCGATTTCTTTAAAGTCATGCAATTCAATCAGGGCATGGTGTGTGTCGATTATGCCGATTTCCTTACCGCGCTGGCTTGTTGCAAAGGCAACACCTTGCGCTTTGAAAAGCTGACCTACGATCACCATGCGACACCACCCTATGACAAGCACCAGGGCCCGCCCTACAGGGTGATTTACGGATGCCTTGATGGTGGGCTTGATCTCTCACTCAGCCACTACACGCAGTTCTCAGCGGTTCTGGAAGCCAGCAATCCGCAGCTTGTGATGATGAAAACGGCAATGAAACTTACCAAGTCTTCGGTGTATTCCATGATGCTGCTGGGCGAGGCTGTTGACTGAACCTTGCGAAGGCCTTGAATGATGCATTTCCCGGTAGTCACCTGGAAAGCAATGCGCCACCGGGCGGGCTGTTCAGAGTACGGCTGCACCAGCATGGCCTTTTACAATGCAATTGTCCCCTACAGGGGACATCGCTCTGCGCTGCCTCAAGTACAGTCATTTGCACACCTGAATACCTACAAGAATAAGGATGTGCATAGCCATGCATCAGCCCTACAGCGAGCCGCGCCGCTCCCTCTACTTCAACTACCAGGTCTTCCCCGCCCACACCGCCAGCGTTGGCGCCGCCCAGCCTGAACGCAAGCCTGTCGTGGTGGTTGGTGCCGGCCCGATCGGCCTGACCACAGCCCTGGACCTCGCTCGCCAAGGCATAGCGTGTGTGCTGCTGGCGGCGGAGCGGCAGGTGAGCGAAGGCAGCCGGGCGATCGTATTCACCCGCCGCTCGATGGAAATCTTGCAGCAGGTGGGTGTCGCCGAGCGGGTCTGCGAGCTTGGCTTGCCGTGGAGCTGCGGCAACTCGTTCTACCGCAACCAGCGGGTGTTCCGTATGGAAAACCCGCACGACCCAGACGACCGCTACGCGCCCATGACCAACCTGCAACAGCCCTACCTGGAGCAGTTTCTGGCCGAGGCCGCCGAGGCCAACCCGTTGATCGAGCTGCGCTGGGGCAACCGCGTTACCGGTTTGGCGCAACATGACGACTTCGCCCGGTTGAGCATCGATACCCCTGCCGGTAGCTATGAGCTGGATGCTGACTGGGTGGTAGCGGCTGACGGCGCCCGCTCGACACTGCGCACGCTGCTGGACCTGAAGCTTGAGGGCACCGCCTACGAAGGCCGCTTCGTGATCGCCGACATCAAGATTGACCTGGGCCTGCCTACCGAGCGCCTTGCCTACTTCGACCCGGCCTGGAACCCGGGCAACACCGTGCTGATGCACCGCGAACCGGGTGATATCTGGCGCATTGACTACCAACTGCCACCAGACGAAACCCCGGAACAGGCGCTGCAGCCCGAGTCCTTGCGCGAGCGTATCAATGCCCAGTTGAAGATGCTCTGCGTAGAAGACCCGCAGTGGGAAATGGACTGGAGCTCGGTCTATTCGGCCCGCGCCCTGACCCTGCCGGACTACATTCACCAGCGCGTGATATTCGCCGGGGACGCCGCGCACCTGCTGCCGATTTTCGGCGTGCGTGGCGCCAACACCGGGTTCCAGGATTGCCATGGCCTGGTGTGGAAACTGGCCCTTACCCTCAAGGGCCTGGCCGGCCCCAAGCTGCTGCCGTCCTATTCCAGCGAGCGCGTGAGTGCCGCACGGGAAATCATCAGCGAGGCCGGCAAGAGTACCCGCTTCATGGCGCCACCCACCGCTGGTTACCGCTTGGTGCGCGATGCGGTGTTGTCGCTGTCGCTTACCCAGGCGTTCGTCCGCCCGCTGTACCACTGGCGCACCTCGCGGCCACACGACTACGCCGACTCGGTGCTCAACTGTGCAGCTGACGACAACCAGCGTTTTGCCGCTGGGCCGCGTAACGGCGCACCGCTGCTGAACATTCGGCTGGGCGCAGACGACTACCTGTTCGACCACCTGGGTGCCAGCTTCTACCTGCTCTACTTCACCGACAGTGACTGCATCCCAAGCGACGTGGTCGAGCAGGCGAATGCCATTCGCAGCAGCGGCGTGCCCTTGCAGATCATCGCGATTGCCCAAGGCGGCCAGGCCGCCATCAGCGGAGCAGACCAGCTGATTAACGACGCCAGCGGCCATATCGCCGCCAAGTATGGCATCAGCCGCAACGGCGCCTACCTGGTGCGCCCAGACCAGCACATCTGCGCCCGCTGGCTGCAGGTTTCTGCCGCACAACTGCACACCGCCGTCGACACCGCCCTGGGCAAGAACTGAGAGATACCGCCATGCACACCCTTACCGCAGCAGACCTGGAAGTGGTTTACGACCTATTGGCCGACGCTTTGGACCAGGCCACACCGGCCAAGGCCGAGCTGTTCCTGACCAAGCTGGCACTGCTCAGTGCCCAAGCACTTGGCGATGCCCAGGCCTTTACCGACCTGACCCAGGCGGCACTACAAGACCTGTAGTACCTGCAGTTGCCATAGCACCGGAGCCGGTGCCGCTGAAACCAATAATAATCAGGCGCCCACATGCATCAGAACACTGCCCCCATTACAACGATAAAAACCGCCAGCAGCCCCCAGCAAGCCGTGATGCGCAAAGTCTCCAGGCGCCTGCTGGGCTTTCTGTTCCTGTGCTTTGTGCTGTCGTTTCTCGACCGCATCAACATCGGCTTTGCCGGCCTGACCATGATGGGCGACCTGGGCCTGAGCAGCACCCAGTTCGGCATGGCCACCACGCTGTTCTACATCGCCTATATCGCCTGTGGTATCCCCAGCAACATAGCCTTGGCCAGGGTTGGTGCACGCAGATGGATTGGCAGCCTGATGATTGCCTGGGGCCTGGCCTCGACCGCAACCCTGTTCGCCACCGATGCCAGCAGCCTGTACCTGCTGCGGATTCTGGTCGGGATTACCGAAGCGGGTTTTCTGCCCGGTGTGCTGTTGTACCTGACGTTCTGGTTCCCTGCGGCGTACCGGGCACGCGCAAATGCCCTGTTCATGATCGCCATGCCGTTTACTGCGGGCTTCGGTTCGGCGCTCTCGGGGTTGATACTGAGCCTGGATGGGGTGTGGGGCTTGCACGGCTGGCAGTGGCTGTTCCTGCTTGAAGGCATGCCTTCGGTGGCCATGGGCTTTGTGGTTTTCGGCTACTTGAACGACACGCCGCGCCAGGCCCACTGGCTGAGCGCGGAAGACAAGCAACAGCTGCAGCAGGCCCTGGCTGCAGATAAACCGCTTGCAACCCGTACTGAAGAGGATGAACCCGGCAGCCTGTTGCGCGAAATGCTCTCGCCTACCGTGCTGCTGTTCAGCCTGGTGTACTTCTGCCTGGTGAACACATTGGCGATGATTGCCGTGTGGACGCCGTTAATCATCAAGAGCATCAGTGCTGCCGACAGCAGTAACAGCACCATCGGCTTTCTGGCGATGATTCCGCAGGTGTGCACCATCATCGGCATGGTGGTGTGGGGCCTGCATTCCGACCGTAGCCAGGAACGCAAATGGCACCTGGTGCTGCCCATGCTGGTGGCTGCTGCCGGCTGGCTGTTTGCTGCGTATGCCGGTAACCCGTTGGTGCAGCTGTGCGGTATCTGCATGGCTGCCACCGGGTCGTATACCGCCATGTCGATTTTCTGGACTACACCGGACCAGGCGCTGTCGTTCGCGGCGCGGGCGATTGGCATTGCGGTGATCAATGCGTTCGGCAATATCGGCTCGGCGTTGAACCCGCTGGTGGTTGGCTGGTTGAAGGACCTGACCATGAGTTTTACTGCCGGGATTGTCTATGCCACGGTGTTGCTGGTGGTGGGGGCGCTGTTGAGCTTTCTGTTGCCCCTGCCATCGCCCACCTCAAAGCAGGCAATACACCGGCCTTGAGTACTGTGATGATCCTGTGGGAGCGGGCGTGCCCGCGAACACCGGCGTAGCCGGTGCCATGCACCGCGTTGGCTTCTTCGCGGGCTTGCCCGCTCCCACAGGTACTGCATCTGCCTTGAAGGCAGTGGTGATCCGTGTAGGAGCGGGTTCATCGAGGCGTCGAACCGCCGCGAACACCGGCGCAGCCGGTGCCATGCACCGCGTCGGATGCTTGGCGAGATTACCCGCGAACACGATTCAGAACGGCTATAGACCGTGAATGTTGCTCTCGCGATACGACCCCAGATTCAACTCCATCGCTTGCGACATCAACACTGAACCCTCGCGCAAAAGCTCCGGTATGCCGACAGGCTGGAACCCACTCGCCTTGTACAAGCGCATGGCCGGGCTGTCTGCGACTGTCACACCTAAACGGACACGTTGCGCACCATAGCCTCTAGCCCAACTGAGAGCACGCTCAAGCAACGCGCGACCAACGCCGAAGCCGCGAGCATCGGGCGCCACCCACATCTGGAAAATCTCGACCACATCCGCCTCTACGTCCGACGCCTTGCACCACACCAAACCACAAATCTCGTTGCGCTTAACAGCAAAGAAAGCTTGCGCACTCTTGGACGAAGCAACAGCTGCTATACGCGCCTCCCACTCATCATCTTCCCTGGCTGACTCAAGTTCATAGGTACTTGCAAAGGCATCCTGTGACTCACGCAGAGCCTTCAAACGCAATTCCCGATAAGGCCGCCAATCACCAGCTGTTATAGGACGAACAATCACCATGGCACTTCCACTTTGCCTCGTATCAGCGAAAGCTAATGATCTTAGCCTATCAAAACCGGAGTATTGCCATCAGGTAAGGCTAGAGGCACGTCTCGGCAGTCCTTTGCCGGACGGCTATTAGCTCAATACCTCAAGCGCTGGCAGACACTTGCCGTGGCGCACGCACACCCCACAACCAGTAACCCACAGACAGCAGTACCAACCAGCCAACCCCGACATACATGGCTGTGCGGCTAGCCGGGAACCAACCGAGCACACCAAAAATGAACACCATGAAAGCAATCGCGCAAGCCGGCCCTACCGGCCACAGTGGCACGCGATAATCCAGTGCCGCCACCTCCTCCTTGCTCATGCCCCGCCGCATGGCCACTTGCGACAGCAGGATCATCAACCAAACCCAGACAATGGAGAACGTGACCACCGCAGCGAGCACCAGGAACAAGTCTTCCGGCACCAGATAGTTCAATACCACGCCCAAAAGCAGCGCCACACCCATCACCGCAACTGTCATCCACGGCACACCGAAACGCGACAGTGATGCAAAGCCAGCCGGCGCCTGGCCGTTCTGCGCCATGCCGTACATCATCCGCCCAGCGCTGAAGATATCGCTATTGATCGCCGAAACAGCCGCAGAAATCACCACAATGTTCAACACCGTTGCCGCTGAACTGATGCCAAGGCCACTGAAGATCTGCACGAACGGGCTACCGTGGCTGCCAATACTGGTCCACGGGTAAATGGCCATGAGCACGAACAAGGTAAGGATGTAGAACAACAGAATGCGCAGAGGCACTGAGTTGATAGCCTTCGGCAGCACACGCTTTGGGTCCTTCGCCTCGCCTGCAGTGATGCCGATCATCTCGACCCCACCAAAGGCGAACATCACAACGGTGAACGAAGCAATCATCCCGCCGATGCCATTAGGGAAGAACCCGCCGTGGCTCCAGAGATTCGAAATTCCGGCAACAGTGCCTGCACCACTATCCAACTGGATACCCAGTAACAGCACAGCCCCGCCCGCCACAATCATGGCAACGATAGCGGTCACCTTCAGCAACGAAAGCCAGAACTCCATTTCCCCGAACACTTTCACGCTACACAGGTTCAGCGCCCCGATAAACAACACGATGCCAAGCACCCAGATCCACGAAGGTGTGTCGGGGAACCACAGCCCCATATAAACGCCAAACGCCGTCACGTCTGCCAGGCACACCACCAACATCGAGAACGCGTAGCTCCAACCTGTCAAAAAGCCAAAGTAACGCCCCAGGTACTGGCTGGCATAGTGCCCGAACGACCCGGACACCGGGTTATGTACCGCCATTTCGCCAAGGGCGCGCATCATCATGTAAATGGCCGCGCCCCCTATCAGGTAGGCAAGCAACACCGAAGGCCCTGCCAGTTTTATGGCCGATGCCGAGCCATAAAACAGCCCTGTACCGATAGCAGAACCTAACGCCATGAAACGAATATGCCGGGTAGTGAGACCCCGCTTGAGCTGGTGTGAGGATTGAGCGTTCATAGATACCTTCTTGATTTTATTATCAGGTCCGCACAACGCAGATGCCGTGCGGTTTCATCAGGCACGCACTCTTTCAATCATCAAGCCCTGGGCCACAGCACCGGGAACAGTTCATGGTTCATTGGGGCACCGCTGGCCAGTTGGGTTTCGAGCCCGGGAAACTGTGGCGAGGTTTGCCACTGGCGCGGTGCGTGAGTAATGTCGTCGCCCAGGAAACGCACCGAGAAGGCACGGCGCCGGCGCTTGCCGCCAACGCCGCCAGAGGCGTGCAAGGTCAGCATGTGGAAGAACACCGCGTCGCCTGGGGAGAGTTCCCAGCCAAGGATGTTCCAGGCGCTGCGGTCGGCCTCGATATCCGGCAAGTCCGCCAGGCTGCCTTCGGGGAACCATTTGGCCTGGCTATCAAGGAAACTGCGTGGCATCAGCCACGGCCCAAGGTGCGAGCCGCCGACAAATTCAAGGGTGGACTCCCGCGCGACGGGGTCGATGGGCATCCACATGCTGCAGTTCTGCCGCCCATCGATGTTGTAATAGGGCTGGTCCTGATGCCAGGGCGTGCGTTGCCGGGTATTGGGCTCCTTGACCAGCAGGTGGTCGTGATAAAGCCGCGCTGTTTCGCTGTTCATCAGTTGAGCAGCAACGCTACCCACGCGGCTTTCGAAGATGAACTGGCGATAGGCTGAAATATCGCCCCAATTGCAGAAGTCTTCGAAGAACCAACCCGGGTCATCTGGCCGGCTGGCCACTTTGGCGCGCTCGCTGGGGGCTTTCAGGTTCTGTTCGATGCCGGTTTCGAGCAGCGCTACTTCTTCCGGTGTGAACAAATTACGAACGCAAACGGCACCATCACGCTGGAACGCCTCGATGGTTTCATCGCTTAATTGAAATTCGACGGACTGTTTCATAAAGCACCCTTTAGTCTTTTTATTGGGGCCGGCGCGCACACACTTTTATGTTTTTTTTGCGCCATAAAGCTGCGTCGCGATACGAAAACTATCGCTGTCTCTGCAAGTAAAAAACACGGCAAAAAACCTGGTGCACGGCCTATAACGCTTAACAAGTTCCAAGCGAAACAAGCAAGGTGCAAAGCGAGTATTGCTTTTTGGCACCAATAGGAAAAGAATATATTTCCTAATTTTGAGTATAGGAAAAGATGATAGGGTTCTCCTTCAGGCAGCTCGAGTACTTCGTCGCCGTGGCCGAGCATGGCAGCATCAGCGCTGCAGCGAGAGCCCGGCACGTTTCACAGCCATCGGTTTCGGTGGCGATCGCGCAGCTTGAAGAGGCACTGAATGAGCGGCTTTTCCGCCGCCAGGTCAGCCGCGGGCTAGAGCTGACGTCAGCGGGCACGCGGCTACTGGCCCAGGCACGCGACATCATTGGCATGGCCATCGCCATGAACCAGAAGGCCGATACCACGCAAGGTTCACTGCGCGGCAACCTATCGCTTATCTGCTTTCAAGACCTGGGCCCTTACTACGCACCGCGGCTGCTATCGACCTTTCGCAAGCAGTATCCCGATGTAGAGGTAACGCTGTTCGAGACCGACCTGGCAGGCGTACACCGCCACCTGAGCGCCGGTAAAGCCGAGCTGGCGCTGACTTACGACATAGGCCTTGACCCCTCGCTGCCGCGCCAGGTGCTTGCCGAGTTGAAACCGTACGCGCTCATCGCCACAGACCATCGGCTGGCCCAGCTGCCAGCGATACCGCTGCATGAGCTGGCGCAAGAATGTTTGATTCTTGAAGACATTGCACAAACCCGTGAGTATTTTCTCTCACTGTTCTGGGCGCATAACCTGCAGCCGCGTACTCAGCAATTTACCCAGACCTTCGAGATGCAAAGGGGCCTGGTCGCGCATGGCTACGGCGTTGCCCTGTCATGCACCCGCCCCGCCGGCGACCACTGCTACGACGGTACCCCGCTGTTGTGCCGGCCATTGTTGGAGGAGGTATCACCGCAAAAGGTGGTGCTGGCCCAGTCAGGTGCGATGCACCCATCGCCAGTAGCGGAGGCGTTCAAGAGCTGGGTTGCTCGGGAGATTGCTGGCGTGCCAAGTTGAACTTGCCCACATAGCCACAGGTTTTCGCAATCACTGTGGGAGCGGGCATGCCCGCGAAGAACCCAACACGGTGCATGGCACCGGCTCCGCCGGTGTTCGCGGCTAAAGCCGCTCCCACAGGTACAGCGTGCTCCCGAAAGCTGCGCGAAACCTGTGGGAGCGGGTTCACCCGCGAAGAACCCAACACAGTGTATGGCACCGGCTCCGCCGGTGTTCGCAGCCAAATCCCAATGCCAACCCAATCCCACAGCCACAGCGCATGGCTTGAATTCGGCGCGATCGAGGTAGGAGCTGGCTTGCCGGCGATGTGCCGCAACGCGGCCCTAAACCACCTAACTGACTGCCCCAGTCCAAGCCCGCCCCTCACAAGGATCGCGCCCGCCCTCCAAAAATGCGCAAGCCAGTCATTCCCCCAAGCTACGCCCCCCACCCACAAATTGGTTATCCTGCCCACAGCCCACCACCCAGTGGCCACCTAAAACAATAAATCCTGCCTTGCCCCCAGGGAGTAACAGCATGGAATTCTGGCCATTACGCCCCTCCACCACCGACTTGCGCCTACCCATCGAGCAAACCGCCGCCCTGCTCTCCCGTACCCGCGAAAGCCACGGCAAGCTGCTGGCCGCCGACATGCTGAAACTGGTCAGCGCCCAGGTCCCCCTGGCCCAATGCACCCTCTTCGCCTACAGCCCCAACCGCAGCCCGCAAGTCATCTCCTTCGCCGACCGCGCCCGCATGCTCGAGCTACCCAGAATCTCCAGCAACTACGCCGAACGCTTCTACAGCATGGACGGCAACCAACAGGCGATGACCAAACACCCTACCCTGCCAACCACCGACCGCATCATGGTGCAACGCCAAGCCATCGAAGACATCGCCCACCGCGACTACCGCCGCATCTGCTACGAGCTGCCGCAAATCTCCGAACGCGTCGCCCTGCTCACCCACTGCGAAGGCAACCGCTGGCTCTCGGTAAACTTCTACCGCGGCCGAGAACACGGCCGCTTCACCCCCAACGAGATCAATGTGATCGAAACAGCCGCCCCGCTGATCGTGCAAATCTCCCGCCTGCACTACCGCGCCTACCTCGAAGCCAATGAAATGCCGGCCCTGCTCAGTGAACGGGTTGTCAGCCTGTACCCGGAACTGACCCGGCGTGACCAGGAGCTGCTGCAACTGATGCTGGCCGGCTGTGAGGTCGAGGCCATCAGCGCGAGCATGGGCATTCAGCTGTCGAGTGCGGCCACGTACATCAAGCGGCTGTATCGCAAGCTGGGTATTTCCGGGCAGCGTGAGTTGTTGGCGCTGGCTACCCAGCGCAAATGGTCGAGCCAGGTTCACTGACGCGGGCAAACTGTTGGCCGCCGACATTTCACATGAGAGGCTGGTTAACGAACCAAACGAAAAAGCTTCGTGGTGACCTACCCATGGAGCATGCGCCCCCCGTGTAGGAGCAGCCTTGTGTCGCGAAAGGACCGCAGAGCGGTCCCAGCTCTCGTTCTCTACCTAATGCTGGAAACTGAAGAAAAAGTCGGCAAATTCGCCTGAACTCAAGATTCTGTGAGCCCACTCAAGAAAATCTTGGCGCTCACGATCAAACAGAATGAAAGATGCATGCGGGCAGCCGGATATTCGCTACTCCACTACAGGCTGCTGATAACTGCGGTAGCGCTCAACCGCCCGGTCAGGTGCAATGCTCCGCCAGCCATCTTCAGCGCATTCCATTTCCGTAAAATGCGCTAGTTCACGGCTGCATCAGCGGCTCGATACCGATCCATTTCTTCACCGGGTGATAACACAGCTGCAGCGGCGGAATCTCTACCTTGCGCCCCTGCGCCTGCAGGCTGCCCAGGTGTCTGGATGCGAGAGGGACAGTTTCGGGGGCTGGGGACTGAAGTCCATGGTGACCGTTTGACATCATCGGGACATAGCTGGATACAGGGATAAGCGGGTGGTTAGCTTTTTGAGAGCGTTGAAGCGCTTGCGGAGCAGCGAGCGCAGCAGAATTTGACGGCGAACACGGTGAAAAAATCAGAAATAAGAACTTCCTTGTAGGGCATTTCCCAAAGATACTCCCTGCGCCTGTTTTTCGTTGCACATGGTCAATGCGGATTTTAGTCTCGGTTCGTCGCTGCCAATTCAGCGACCGGTTTTGACGGACCGATGACGCTGTCCTCATGTGCACACTTTTATGGTGGCTGTACGTGCGGGCACCCTGTGGTGCGCCGAGTGCCAACGTCTCGGTCCGTCAACCCGCGTACAGCTGCCACCCCATTGCTTGACGGCATGGAGTGGTGGTTTCTCCTTCTACGTTGGAGTTCCACCATGCTCAAGATCGTTCCGGATCCACCCCACAAAACCCTCTGCCTTGAAGACACCTTGATCCAAGCCACGGACTACGCGCTATGTGCGGCGACCGTTGTGCATCAGGCAATGCTGCTGCAGCCTAGATCGCCTGCGTCGATCCTGATGATGACTTCGATGCATGAACTGGAGACGCTGCGAGCTTTGCTTGAGTCCGCGTTGGTTCAGCTACAGATGCCTACTGAGCCTACAACCTCGCACTGAGGCCTAACTGATTGTGTCGCTTGGGCTCGCCCCATCACCGGCAAGCCAGGCCCCGACAGTGAACTGACCTACGTCACAGGCCTTGGCGCTTGTGAGCGGCTGCGGGGAATTGCTGGCGAAGGCGTTAGCCCAGGTCCTAGAGATTTCGGGGAGATTGAACAATGTCTACAGAAGAAACCAAATTCACCGTCGGCAAAACCACCTTCTACCAAGGTGAAAACCAGACCCATCCCCTCTTCCGCATCGAAGCCGGCATCCCATGTCAGAGCGCCCGTGAGCAGGCCTCAGAGCTGATGGGTTATGCACGGGATATGACCTTAGACGGCTTGATGGAAGATAAACCGCAGCTAATCTGGGCCTCGCATTACCTCTGCGCTTTGGCCAAAGCGCTGATGGATGATGCCGAATTGGGTATGATGAAAAACCCTTGAAAAGCCCCACCCTGCAGGATCAACACCGCCCTGTGGGAGCGGCCTTGTGTCGCGAAAGGGCCGCAAAGCGGCCCCAGCAATCCAAACTTCAGCGCAACCTTCAGGAGAGTGGAAGGATGCCTCAGGACCACATCGCTGACAGTAGCCCTAGCAGTGGATGCTGCGATCAACTTTTCGAGGCTGCACCCCAGGTCATGACGGAAGGCAGTCGATCGACTGCTGTCCGTCACTATCTATTCGAGACGTCACCGAGAAAGGCCAACTCCCGCTCTTGAAGCTCCTGATGCAATCCGCCCAGGCACCCAGCGCCTTGCTTGATTTCGCACTCCCAAACGATCATGACCTTCCAGCCCAAGGCCTCCAGCGCCTGAACATTCTCAAGGTCCCTCTCAACATTCCTGGAAAATTTTGCCGCCCAGAATTCGCTCCGCGTCTTAGGTAAAACAGCGTATCGACATCCCGCATGACGATGCCAAAAACATCCGTGTACAAATATGCAAGTCCGTAGTTTGGGCATTACGATATCGGGCTTGCCAGGAAGGTCCTTGCGGTGCAGGCGGAATCGGTAGCCCAGGGCATGAAGGAAACGGCGCAGCGCGATCTCAGGCTGAGTATTTTTGCCGGTTACCGCAGCCATTATCCGAGATCTGGTCGGTTGATCTACAACATCCACTTTCGATTACCTTTGGCAGATGTAGCTCCTGAATTATAACCTGCTCGATACGCTGCAAGGGCCAGTTCATATCAGCCAGTATTGTCGCCGCCATGTGTGCGAACACCATTAACGCTTGCAAGCAGAGCCCGACCGGCTCCAACCCCACGCTCGCGGATCTACCCACATCTGAAAAACCTCCCCGACAACTGGTCGGTTTCTGAAGATTTACACCACTCCAACCCAGAAGGCTCGGCGTGCTGAAACGCACGAACAGCCTGGGCGCATCTAGTAGGCTGTGACAGCCGAGATACGAGGTACCCAATCGTCATCGTTTCTAGTTGCCTGATACTCTAAAAACTTACGAATGCGTCTTGTGACTCTCACTCGGCCCTTAAACGCATGCCCCGACAAAGCCCCTTTCACTTGCAGCTATGGCGCGAACGAACACGATGCTACCTCCAGTTTTTTTCCTCGCGTCAACCAGAGGGCTGACGTGCAGGGACTGTGCACTTCTCACCCCGTAGAAAGCAATCTCCCCCATAGCCTCGCTCATTATGGTTTAGGCCCAGCCGCAGCACGGAATTTTCCTACGCTCTTTCACATTTTTTCTGAAGGAAGTAAGGTATCGAACTTCTCTAATAGAGGCGAAAGCTGGTCCTACCTCTTCGCCTGAGCTACACGCATGGAAGCCTCCCATGACCGCACCCAGCACTCCAACGCCAAACACAACACCTAACGAACTTTTCGCATCCAAACGACTGGAGTTAGGCAGCATCTATACGCGAAATGATCTAAGGACTCTTTTCAACGTACAAGCTGCCTCTCTTAAAAATGGTATATTCCGACCAAATGGGTATAAGTCGGTGTGGCTGTTCATTACCGAACATAAAACATCTGATAGAACGCAATACGTTGACGCACTGGCAGGTGAAATCCTCTATATGCAAGGCCAGCGTCAGGGACGAACCGATGCGCTCATATTGAATCACCGTCAGCGGGGTCTGGAATTACTGCTTTTTTATCGAAAATCAAAAAAAGAACACCCGCACGCTGGCTTTAGATACGAAGGTATCTTCACCTATCAGAGCCACTCCGGCAGTGCTCCTACCTCTTTTGTCTTAGCTCGCAATCCGGCTGAGGTCCAAGACGCACTTTTAGCCAAGGTTGAGCAGCAGCTGGGTTCTCAGGGTGAGTTCAATCCTAAAAACCTCATTGATGCGCGAACACGCACGCAGGCGTCCATCGTTCTTCGACGCGGGCAGTCTGAGTTTAGAAAGCAATTATTAAGGGCTTATCAGGGTCGCTGCGCAGTAACAGCCTGCTCATTACATCAGGTACTTGAAGCCGCCCATATCCACCCCTACTTAGGCGATGAAACAAACGTGGTATCCAATGGCCTCTTGCTCAAAGCCGACATGCATACATTGTTTGACTTGGGTTTGTGGTGGATTAACCCGGTTAGTTCGCGAATCGAAATTTCAGAGCTACTAAGGGACAGCGAGTACGTATCGATTGAAGGGCAATCAATTTACTTACCAGAGGACGAGTTAGACCACCCAAGTCGCGCAGCACTCGAATTTAGATTTAATACAATTATCAATCGCTGATCGCTTGCGCTCGCTTAACGATGGGACATTTCCAATGCGGAGTCGCTTGCAACCGGCAGCATTCGCCGAAAAGTCAGTTTCGCGCAATAAGCGGCTCAACGTGTTGGTACTATTGGAGCTCCTTGTCTTCACGCTAACCCTAGCGAAAGCCTCGATAGACTATGTACCTCCAACCAACATGCCTTACCGATGCTACCGTCGAAGTTCATGCGAACCTTCTAACTCAACAGAGTCACCATACCAGACCATCAAGAGGATTTTTTACGCCCCCAGAGTACTGATCAATGCGTCGTGGCAGCCTGCAGCTACGATCATGAGCTTGGCCTCTCCAGACAACCAATGAGCATGAGGCGGGTTCGCATCTCAAAAACTCGCTGACACGCCGACCGCCGTAGCTGACCTTCGGTATGGCAAGGATGGTGCAGAGCGGGTTGGTCCGGCGATTTCCTGTTACGAAGCTCTCGGCCTTCGTTAATGTCAGTTGACCCTGGAGAAGCGCGGTTAGGGTAGAATCCCATCTGAAATCGGTGGGCTACGGCTGCAACCGTAGCCCACCCACCGCATCCACCTAGTCAGAGGTGTACATGGCAACAGCGAGTTTCCCACGCAATACGTTACAAGGCGAGCAAATCCCACCGCTCCAATCCATTGAGCTCTTTGCTGGCGCTGGAGGCCTGGGCATGGGGTTTTCGGGGTGTGGTGTGCAGCACCAGGCGGTGGTCGAGTGGAGTAAGCATGCTTGCGAGACGCTCCGCATCAACAAGCGCTATGGAGTAAAGCCGATCGCACATTGGGCTGATGTGACGGAAGGGGATGTTCGCCACTTTGACTTTTCGGGCTTCGCGGGCCTGGACCTCATCACCGGCGGACCACCTTGCCAGCCCTTTTCTATGGGCGGAAAGCATCGTGGCTTCCTGGACGAGCGTGATATGTTTCCGCAAGCCGTACGAGCTATCCGTGAGGTTCGGCCCAAAGCTTTCGTTTTCGAGAACGTAAAGGGCTTGACTCGGGCGTCATTCTACAACTACTTCAATTATATTCAACTGCAGCTGGAATACCCTAGTTTGCAGGCGCGCGTCGGTGAGGAGTGGCTGGAGCATCTTGGCCGTCTTGAGCAGCATAAGACCGCCGGCGGGCATAGCGAATATCACGTAGTGGCTCGTCTGGTTAATGCTGCAGATTACGGTGTGCCGCAAAAACGGGAACGCGTTTTCTTTGTGGGGTTCAGGGCAGATATTCATCGCCCCTGGACTTTCCCAAGCAAAACTCACAGCAGCGACGCCCTGCTGAGAGACCAGTGGGTAACAGGTGATTACTGGGAGCGGCACAAAGTCGCCAAGCGTTCACGCCCGGAATGCCCAATCACTAACAGCAAGAAAATGTTGGCCCTCAGAGACTCTGAGGAGTTGTATCTCCCGTGGCAGACTGTGAGGGATGCTATCAATGACCTACCTGATCCTGAACAGCATCCAACACTCCTATTTCAAGCGCATAAATTCCAACCTGGTGCTAGAAGCTATCCTGGTCACACTGGAAGCCCCCTGGATGAGCCGGCCAAAGCGCTGAAAGCTGGAGATCATGGTGTCCCTGGTGGTGAGAATATGCTCCGCCGAGTCGATGGCTCTATCAGATATTTTACTGTTAGAGAGTGCGCTCGCATTCAAACCTTCCCTGACGAGTTTGTATTCGAAGGCTCATGGGGAGAAATTATGCGCCAACTTGGAAATGCGGTACCAGTTAAATTAGCACAGCATGTCGCCGATGCGGTGTGTAACCAATTAAGAGCTGTTGCATAAGGAGGCAGAGTGGCGAAGGAAACAGCGGGGCTACAGGAATTGCTTGTTCAACTATCTAAGCTTACAACAAAGCTAGCGGCGACCAAGCCTGAGGGTAGCATACGGAATGTTGCCAAAGCGCGGCAGACTTTGAGCAAATATGCTGAGCAATTGGCTGAGGTAGCGGCAGGCTTTGACCCCATCCTGCGACCAGCGTCTATTTTTGATCCTTCGGCCCCCCAAACAGCCGGCCGAATAGTAGCGCTCACGTTAGTTTCTCAAGAATTGCACGACCTGGCGTCCGTTCCTAATTTTTACGGCGCAGGGGTTTATGCTATTTACTATAAAGGCAAATTTGAGCCCTACGCCAAACTTGTTGACTCAGACCACCCTATATATGTAGGAAAGGCTGATCCCGCAACCCCCTCCGCCAAAGACGCTATCGCTCAAGGTACAAAACTGTCAATTCGCATGTATGAGCATGCTAAAAGCATTAAAAAAGCCAATACCACGCTCGACATCAATGATTTCAAGTGTCGTTTTTTGGTAGTTCAATCAGGATTTCAAAAAGCGGCCGAAGACTACTTAATAAACCTATTCAAACCCATCTGGAACTCTGAGACCAAGATATGTTTTGGCCTGGGGAAACATGGGGACAGCTCCGAAACGCGGGACAATAAGCGCTCCCCTTGGGACACTATGCATCCTGGTAGGTCCTGGGCTGACAAAAGCACGAAAGATCAAAAAAGCATCACGCAGATTATCGCTGAAGTTGATCGACACTTATCCTTAAACCCACCTTACAAAGATATTCATCAGCTGCTAAATCGTTTCATAGAAGATATGCGGCAATTAAACCCTGAAAAATTCAAAGATGAACGCGATGAGGAGTTTGTAATTTCAGATGCAAGGGCAAATTATGGTAATCTGACAATTACTTAACACCTGACAGAGTCAGGTCAAATCAACATAGAAAAACGAGAGCGAAGTACATTATGCGAGATGCGCTCTCGACTTTCTAATCACGAAGAAGCACTGCGGCGCCATACTTTCAAGAGCATCTTAGACATGCAACTCTAAAGACTGCTCTCCAATTATAGAAATTTCACGCCGCCAAAAGAACCAGTGCGGTTGAAAATGTTCTAATGCGTATTTTGGCTTACCACTGCCATCAACAAATACTTTTTAGCGAAACCAATTTCGCCAAATCTTTACTGATTAGCCAGCATAAAAAGCAACACCCTAACCTGTAAAAAGCATCAAAGCTAACCATCTAGATCCAAATATTAAAAAATCACCTGAAATTCTATCCCAAACACACTACAAGCGAATCCTTGCGCCCTGAAAAGCCTACCGAATAGCAGTCGCAAGCTTAATCCGCTCACCTAAAAAATTAACCTGCCCCCACCTTCGCGATACTATTGGCTAGATCTACAGACACCGATTGATAATAACTCAACCCCTTTACACTTCAGACGACAGAAGAATAAGTATTAAATACTACAACACTGTCAGCTTCAAACCAGCCATCACTTTTCGCTGTATTTGCATTTCGCACGTAAGGTTTCAACTGATTTATTATAGAACGCATTCTCTACATCAATATCCGCACGCACCCGAACTGCACTATCGAGATACTTTTCCTGGTAGGAGCTTATAAGGCTGGGATCAGTAGCTTTCGCCTCGATCTCCAAAAGTTTTCCCTGGATAGCGAAAACTCTTTTATCGTGAGCTTCAGCCAAAGATGGTAATCCATCAATGGTGCATTCTAGGGCTGCTGAGCGACCTACCGATTTCGATTGATCCTCTCCGGAAAGTAAAAATTTTGCAACCGGGACACCAGTTAGCAAACCTGTCAACAGCAGACTGCAACCAAAAATAAGAGGATGACTCTCGAAACGTTCCTTAATAGAACTCAAAAAACCTCCTGCTTCATATATGCACTTGATTGCGGGAAAAACAAAAGCAAAATAGCACGTCGATTACAATCTCAGCCAATACTAAAGAACTCCCACACTCTGATGCCTGAACGATGGAACGGACACGCACGTTATTACACAACCTGCTGCCCGACACTAGCCCAGGACTTTCCTCACCTATTACCGCACAGTTTAACGCCTAAATCTAAATCCAATTAGAACTTGAAATACAGGATTAAGGGAGACCCCGAGAGCGCCAACTAACTAATCCAAGGAAATTTCCATGCATAAAAACAAACATCATAAAAAATTAATCACAAGCCCCTAAATTCACTTAAGGCAGTCGCCAATTCAAACAGTCATCTCTAAACCAAGCCAGCACACTCGCTACATTAAACAATCGCATGGAGATTTTTAAGTGACTTTTTAGCAAACTAACAATCAAGTTTACGAGAACCAGGCTGAGCCAAAGTAGAAACTATTACACCAAAAGCAAATAGGCATAAAAAAATCCAGACACTCGTAAGTGGCTGGATTTTTAGGGATTTTTGGTCGGGACGGAGTGATTCGAACACTCGACCCCTTGCACCCCATGCAAGTGCGCTACCGGGCTGCGCTACGCCCCGACTACATTCTCAAAACCTCTGAGAACGTTGAAGAATGTACCCTAAGCCCCTGATAAATGAAAGCTTTTTCTCAAAAAATTTTCCACTCATCAGAAAAACCCAGGCTCACTTCTTCAACACCACCAGCACATCCTCCAACTCAACAATCATCTGCCGAATCAGCTGCTTGTACTGGCTAGATTCATCCTTAGCCTCATCACTGGAGAGCCGCAACCGGGCCCCGCCAATGGTGAACCCCTGGTCATACAGCAGCGCACGAATCTGGCGGATCATCAGCACGTCTTGGCGCTGGTAATACCGCCGGTTCCCCCGCCGCTTCACAGGGTTAAGCTGGTCGAACTCCTGCTCCCAATACCGCAGCACATGTGGCTTTACGGCACACAACTCGCTCACCTCACCAATGGTGAAGTAGCGTTTGCCCGGTATGGGGGGCAGTTCGTCGTTATGGCTTGGTTCCAGCATAGGCCTCAACCCGGGCCTTCAACTTCTGCCCTGGACGAAAGGTGACGACGCGCCGTGCAGTGATCGGGATCTCTTCCCCAGTCTTGGGGTTGCGGCCCGGCCGCTGGCGTTTGTCGCGAAGGTCGAAGTTGCCGAAACCGGACAGCTTGACCTGCTCGTTCTCTTCAAGTGCGTGCCGAATTTCTTCGAAAAACAGCTCGACCAGCTCTTTGGCCTCACGCTTGTTAAGCCCCAGCTCCTCGTACAGCCTTTCGGCCATCTCAGCTTTCGTCAGAGCACCCATGCCGTTATTTCCTTAACGTGGTGTTCAACCTTTGTTCGAGCGAGGTGAGGATGTTTTGCAGGGTAGTGTTCACCTCATCGTCATTAAGAGTGCGCGATGGATGCTGCCAGGTCAAGCCAACGGCAAGGCTTTTTCTATCAGGATCAATGCCTTTACCTTGGTAGACATCAAACAGCCTGAGGTCTGTGAGCCATTCGCCTGCATTGTCACGAATTAATTCAAGCACCGCGCTAGAAGCTACATCACGTCCTGCGATCAACGCCAGGTCACGACGGGTTTCCGGGAACTTGGACAATTCGCTGAATTTCGGCAGGCGGCCTTCGACCACGTCACCCAGCACCAGCTCGAACAGGAACACCGGGCGGTCCAGGTCCAGGGCTTTGGCCAGCTCTGGGTGGATGGCGCCAAGGTAGCCGACCAGTTTGCCGTCGCGTTCGATGGCGGCGGTTTGGCCTGGGTGCAGGGCTGGGTGTTTGCCGGCGCTGAAGGTGAAGTCGTTCAGTGCACCGGAGTAGCCCAGCAGGGCTTCCACGTCGGCTTTAACGTCGAAGAAGTCGACGCCGTCGCGGCCGTTGGCCCAGCCTTCTGGCAGGCGGCTGCCGGTGACAACGCCGGCAATCATCGGCTGCTGCTTCAGGTCACCCAGTTGGCCAACGAAGCGCAGGCCACTTTCGAACATGCGCACGCGGTCTTGCTGGCGGTTCAGGTTGTGCTGCAGTGCCTTGACCAGGCCCGGCCACAGCGAGGCACGCATGGCGGCCATGTCGCTGGAGATGGGGTTTGCCAGCAGCAGTGGCTCTACGCCCGGGCTGAACAGTTCGAACAGTTTCGGGTCGATGAAGCTGTAGGTGATGGCTTCCTGGTAGCCGCGGGCAACCAGCAGGCGGCGCAGGGTCGGCAGGTCACCGCGGGTTTCCGGCTTGCCCTGTGGCGCCAGGCGGGCTTGCGGGTAGCGAACCGGCAGGTTGTTGTAGCCGTACAGGCGGGCCAGCTCTTCGATCAGGTCCACTTCCAGGCTGATGTCGAAGCGGTGGCTTGGGACGGTGACGGTCCACTCCCCTGCCCCGTTGCTGGTGGTGGTCAGTTCCAGGGCGTTAAGCAGCTGCTCGACCTGGGCTGGGGCCATTTCCATGCCGAGCATCTGGGTGATGCGTTCGGCGCGCAGGGTAACCGGGGCCACTTGCGGGAGGTGCTGTTGGCTGACGGCTTCGACGATCGGGCCGGCTTCGCCGCCGACGGTGTCCAGCAGCAACTGGGTGGCGCGCTCCATGGCTTCGCGGGCCAGCTGCGAGTCAACGCCGCGCTCGTAGCGGTGCGAGGCATCGGTGTGCAGGCCGTAGGAACGGGCTTTACCAGCGACGGAAATCGGCTCGAAGAAGGCGCTTTCCAGGAACAGGTCGCGGGTTTTTTCGGTGTTTACACCGCTGTGCTCGCCACCCATGACGCCGGCGATGGCCAGGGCGCGGGTGTGGTCGGCGATTACCAGGGTGTCGGCGCGCAGAGCTACTTCCTGGCCGTCGAGCAGGACGAGTTTTTCGCCCTCTTCGGCCATGCGTACGCGGATGCCGCCGTTGATTTCTGCCAGGTCGAAGGCGTGCATCGGCTGGCCGAGTTCGAGCATCACGTAGTTGGTGATGTCGACGGCAGCGTCGATGCTGCGTACGTCGCTGCGGCGCAGGCGCTCGACCATCCACAGTGGGGTCGGCTTGCTCAAGTCGACGTTACGGATAACGCGGCCGAGGTAGCGTGGGCAGGCAGCCGGGGCGCTGACTTCTACCGGGCGCACTTCGTCGTGGGCAGGTTGTACAGCCGGTACGACCGGGCGGGTGACCGGGGTGTCGTACAGGGCGCTGACGTCGCGGGCCAGGCCGGCGATGGACAGGCAGTCACCGCGGTTCGGCGTAAGGCCGATTTCGATGCTGGCGTCGTCCAGGCTCAGGTAGGTGCGAATGTTTTCGCCTACCGGGGCGTCGGCAGCCAGTTCCAGCAGGCCGTCGTTTTCTTCGCTGATTTCCAGCTCGGCCGCCGAGCACAGCATGCCGAAGGACTCGACGCCGCGCAGCTTGGCCTTCTTGATCTTGAAGTCGCCAGACAGCTCGGCGCCGATCATGGCGAACGGGATCTTGATGCCTGGGCGGGCGTTAGGCGCGCCGCACACGACCTGGAAGGTTTCCTGGCCGTTGGTTACCTGGCACACGCGCAGCTTGTCGGCGTCCGGGTGTTGTTCGGTGGCGAGGATTTCGCCCACGACGATGCCGCTGAACTGGCCGGCAGCGGGGGTAACGCTGTCGACTTCGAGGCCGGCCATGGACAGGCGGGCGACCAGTTCGTCACGAGAGACTTGCGGGTTTACCCAACCGCGCAGCCACTGTTCACTGAATTTCATGCTGTTCTCCTGAAAGTTGCGTCGATTGGGCCTAGCGGAATTGCGCCAGGAACCGCAGGTCGTTGTCGAAGAACAGACGCAAATCGTTGACGCCATAGCGCAGCATGGCCAGGCGCTCGGCACCCATGCCGAAGGCGAAGCCCTGGAACTCTTCAGGGTCGATGCCAGACATGCGCAGCACGTTCGGGTGCACCATGCCGCAGCCCATCACTTCCAGCCAGCCGGTTTGCTTGCACACGCGGCAGCCGTTGCCGGAACACATCACGCACTGGATGTCGACTTCGGCGGACGGCTCGGTGAAGGGGAAGAACGATGGGCGGAAACGTACCGCCAGTTCTTTTTCGAAGAACACGCGCAGGAATTCTTCGATGGTGCCCTTGAGGTCGGCGAAGTTGATATCGCGATCGATCAGCAGGCCTTCGACCTGGTGGAACATCGGCGAGTGGGTGATATCCGAGTCGCAGCGGTATACGCGGCCCGGGCAAACAATGCGGATTGGCGGCTGGGTGGACTCCATGGTCCGCACCTGCACCGGCGAGGTGTGGGTACGCAGCAGCATGTTGGCATTGAAGTAGAAGGTGTCATGCATCGCGCGGGCCGGGTGGTGGCCTGGGATGTTGAGCGCTTCGAAGTTGTGGTAGTCGTCTTCCACCTCTGGGCCTTCGGCAATGCCGTAGCCAATGTGGGTGAAGAACTGCTCGATGCGCTCGAGGGTACGGGTGATCGGGTGCAGGCCACCGGTGGCCTGGCCGCGGCCTGGCAGGGTGACGTCAATGCATTCGGCAGCCAGGCGAGCGCTGAGCTCGGCCTCTTCAAAGGCGGCCTTGCGGGCATTGAGCACAACGGTAACGCGCTCTTTGGCGTCGTTGATCAGCGCGCCGACTTTCGGCCGCTCTTCGGCTGGCAGGTTGCCCAGGGTCTTCATCACCTGGGTCAGCTCGCCCTTCTTGCCGAGATAATTAACCCGGATCTGTTCCAGGGCATTGATGTCTTCAGCGCGCTCCACGGCCTCTAGGGCTTGGGAGACCAGCGCATCCAGGTTTTCCATGTACAGACTCCAGATACGAAAATAGGGGAAGAGCTTTGAAGGCTCTTCCCCTATCGATGACGTTCAATGCCCGACGGCGCTAGCGCCGCCGGGTGATTGTCGCGGGTACTTAAGCCAGAACGGCTTTAGCTTTCTCGACAATCGCAGCAAACGCCGCTTTTTCGTTCACTGCCAGATCGGCCAGAACCTTACGGTCGATTTCGATCGAAGCCTTTTTCAGGCCAGCAATCAGACGGCTGTAGGACAGACCGTTGGTGCGGGCACCGGCGTTGATACGAGCGATCCACAGTGCGCGGAACTGACGCTTCTTCTGACGACGGTCACGGTAGGCATATTGACCAGCCTTGATGACAGCCTGCTTGGCAACGCGGAATACGCGCGAGCGTGCACCGTAGTAGCCTTTAGCCAGTTTCAGAATTTTCTTGTGACGCTTACGAGCGATGACGCCACGCTTAACACGAGCCATGAGTAACTTCCTCTATCTAAACCAGAATTAACGTACGCGCAGCATGCGCTCGACTTTTGCCACGTCAGACGGGTGCAGCAGGCTGGCACCGCGCAGTTGACGCTTACGCTTGGTCGACATTTTGGTCAGGATGTGGCTCTTGAAAGCGTGCTTGTGCTTGAAGCCGGAAGCGGTCTTCAGGAAGCGCTTCGCAGCACCGCTCTTGGTTTTCATTTTTGGCATGTTGGAACTCCGCATTCGATAAAAATTACACAATAATCATCAGGCCTGCCGTGCCCGGGAGATTACTTCTTCTTTTTGGGGGCGATGACCATCATAAGCTGGCGTCCTTCCATCTTCGGATGCTGCTCAACGGCGCCGTATTCAGCCAGGTCAGCTTCAACCCGCTTCAACAGCTCCATGCCCAGCTCCTGGTGGGCCATCTCACGGCCGCGGAATCTCAGAGAGATCTTGGCCTTGTCCCCATCGGTAAGGAAACGTACCAGGTTGCGTAGTTTTACCTGGTAATCCCCTTCTTCCGTCCCTGGACGAAACTTGATTTCTTTAATCTGGATCTGCTTCTGGTTTTTCTTGGCTTCGTTGGCCTGCTTCTTCTTCTCGAAGAGGTGCTTGCCGTAGTCCATCACCTTGCAGACAGGCGGTACCGCGTCTGCAGAGATTTCCACCAGATCCAGCTTCGCTTCTTCAGCGATACGAAGCGCTTCATCAATCGAGACGATGCCAACCTGCTCGCCGTCTGCGCCAATTAACCGAACCTCGCGGGCCGAGATATTCTCGTTGATCGGGGCTTTCGGTGCCGCACGCTTATCGTTTCTCATTTCACGCTTAATAGTCATTACTCCGATTCTTGGCGACCACGCCGGGAAACCGCTTGTGTCAGAAGCTCGGCAAACTGCGCGACGGGCATCGAGCCCAGGTCAGCGCCTTCGCGAGTACGCACAGCGACGGTTTGCGTTTCGACTTCGCGGTCCCCTATAACCAAAAGGTACGGGACCTTGAGCAAAGTATGCTCGCGGATTTTAAAGCCGATCTTCTCATTTCTCAAGTCCGACTTGGCACGGAAACCGCTACCGTTCAGAGATTTCTCAACCTCAAGGGCGAAATCGGCCTGCTTGTCGGTGATGTTCATGATCACCGCCTGGGTCGGGGCCAGCCAGGCCGGGAACACGCCAGCGTAGTGCTCGATGAGCATGCCGATGAAGCGTTCGAACGAACCGAGGATGGCGCGGTGCAGCATTACCGGGCGCTTGCGGGCGTTATCTTCGGCGATATAGCTGGCATCCAGGCGCTCTGGCAGGTTCGGGTCGTACTGCAGGGTACCGCACTGCCAGTTACGGCCGAGGCAGTCGCGCAGGGTGAACTCGATTTTCGGGCCGTAGAAGGCGCCCTCGCCTGGCTGGTATTCCCACTCAAGGCCGGATTCGTTCAGGGCGTCGGCCAGTGCACCTTCGGCACGGTCCCACAGCTCTTCGGAACCTACGCGCTTGGCCGGGCGGGTCGACAGCTTCATGGCGATATCGCTGAAGCCGAAGTCCTTGTACACGTCCAGGGTCAGCTTGATGAAGTCGGCGGCCTCTTTCTTCACCTGTTCTTCGGTGCAGAAGATGTGCGCGTCGTCTTGTACAAAGCCACGCACGCGCATGATGCCGTGCAGGGCGCCAGACGGCTCGTTACGGTGGCAGGCACCGAACTCGGCCAGGCGCAGCGGCAGGTCGCGGTAGCTTTTCAGGCCCTGGTTGAACACCTGCACGTGGCACGGGCAGTTCATCGGTTTTACCGCGTAGTCACGGCTTTCCGACGAAGTGGTGAACATGTTCTCGGCGTAGTTGGACCAGTGGCCGGAACGCTCCCAGAGGATGCGGTCGACAACCTGCGGGGTCTTGATTTCCTGGTAGCCGTTTTCGCGCTGCACGCCACGCATGTACTGCTCGAGTACCTGGTAGACGGTCCAGCCGTTGGCGTGCCAGAACACCATGCCCGGGGCTTCTTCCTGCAGGTGGAACAGGTCGAGCTGCTTGCCGATCTTGCGGTGGTCGCGTTTTTCGGCTTCTTCGATGCGCTGGATGTAGGCAGCCAGCTGCTTCTTGTCAGCCCAGGCGGTGCCGTACACGCGCTGCAGCTGCTCGTTCTTGGCATCACCGCGCCAGTAGGCGCCGGACAGCTTGGTCAGCTTGAACGACTTGAGGAAGCGGGTGTTCGGCACGTGCGGGCCACGGCACATGTCGACATATTCTTCGTGGTAGTACAGGCCCATGGCCTGTTCATCCGGCATGTCTTCGACCAGGCGCAGCTTGTAGTCTTCGCCACGGGCCTTGAACACGTCGATGACTTCGGCGCGCGGGGTCACCTTCTTGACTACGTCGTAGTCTTTTTCGATCAGCTCCATCATGCGCTTTTCGATGGCGGCCATGTCTTCTGGGGTGAAGGGGCGCTCGTAGGCGATGTCGTAATAGAAGCCTTCGTCGATGACCGGGCCGATAACCATCTTGGCGGTCGGGTACAGCTGCTTCACGGCGTGGCCAACCAGGTGGGCGCACGAGTGACGGATGATCTCCAGTCCCTCTTCATCTTTAGGGGTGATGATCTGCAGGGTGGCGTCGTGGCTGATCAGGTCGCAAGCATCGACCAGTTTGCCGTCGACCTTGCCGGCCAGGGTGGCCTTGGCCAGGCCGGCGCCGATGGAAGCGGCAACGTCGGCTACGGATACGGCGTGATCAAACGAACGTTGACTGCCATCGGGAAGAGTAATAACGGGCATGGCGCCTCCTCTCCTAGTGGTGACCCCTACCAAAGGTCACGTGGGTTGGGATGAGCCAGTACAAGATCCGGCCTGCCTTCCGTCAACGGGAAGCCTGCCTCACAGTGGCAGAAGCCTTTCGGCTTGTCAGGGACGAACCAGAGTGACTGGAAAGAAATAAGATAGCTGCAGCCGGCAACAGCGCGGCCACAAGCGGAGCATGCTAGCACGCGGGTTGCACCCCAGGCAGAAATATTTGGAAATTGCTCTGTAACGGTGAACTAACGCGGAAAAAGTCCTATCAGACCTTGGGAAGCAACCTACTCTTGATGAGACCTTAACCCAAGGAGTATCTGGTTATGCGAGTTCCGTCTCTTCTGGCCCTGGCGGCCGCCGGTGCCCTGCTGCTGCCCGTGGCTGCGAACGCTGGCAACTTCCCACCCGGGAAGGAGGCCGGCTACATGGCCCAGTGCACGCAAGTGGCCAGCGGCCAGGGCGTTGACGCTGCGACCGCGAAAAAGCACTGCGACTGTGGCGCCCAAGCCATCAAGAAGAATTTCACCGACGCCGAGATTGCCGACCTGGACAGCCAGGATGGCGTGGACGCCAAGCTGATGCAGAAGGCGCAGACGGTGGTGAAACAGGCCTGCGCGCCTAAGAGCTGAAACCTTAAAGCCAGGGCAGACCAGCGATTCTTTGAGCTGGATCAATATCCTGCGAAGGTAAAAGGCGCTAGATGCGCAGAATTAGACTATGATGTGTCCCGTGCTGCGTAGCCTCGGCCACATTGCACCACTGAAAAAACTAAATGTTCTGGAGATTCACCCATGTCCAATCGCCAACAAGGCACCGTCAAATGGTTCAATGATGAGAAAGGCTACGGCTTCATCACCCCAGCAGGCGGCGGCGACGACCTGTTCGTACACTTCAAGGCCATCGAATCCGACGGCTTCAAGAGCCTGAAAGAAGGCCAGACTGTTTCCTTCGTCGCCGAGCGCGGCCAGAAGGGCATGCAGGCTGCACAGGTTCGTCCGGAGTAATTCGGATAGCTGTAAAAAAACCCGCCCTTGTGGCGGGTTTTTTTATGGGAGCGGCCTTGCCGGGGCGCCGGACCGGTCGGAAAGGGCCGCAAAGCGGCCCCGGCAGTTTCTGCTACGAAGCTGAAAGCCTGGGGCCGCTTCGCGCCCCATCGCGACACAAGGCCGCTCCCACAGGTACGGCGCAGGCCTGAGGGTTAACGCTCCCCCTGCGGGAACGGGTTTACCGAGGCGTCGAACCGCCGCGAAGGGGCCGCCACAGGAGCATGCATCAACCGCAGTTAACGCGGTTCACCACACCTTGCTCATCCACATTCAGGTTCAGGCGCTCGGAGCGGTACTCCAAGGTAACCACGTCGTGCGGCTTGAGAATGCGCGCCATCTGCGAGCCACTGGCCTTGCGCGCCTGCTCCAGCAGTTCGGCGCTGGCTGGCTTGCCAATGGCGAAGTCGGCGCCGCTGGCTTCGCAGCGGCCGTCGTTGCCGGCCGACGCCTCAGGCGCCTTACCACCACCAGAGTTACCGCCAGTGCTGCAACCAGCCAGGACAGCCGCCACAGCCAAGGTTGCCAGGAAAGCACGGGTACGGAACATGAATCCTCCTAAATCGGTTTGGGAACTGCCTGATCCGACAGTTCCGCCAAGAGTTTGTTGCAAAACCGAGCAAGTCTGCCTGAACTGAGCGCTGTGGGCGAAAGCCAATCGTGACCGAATTTTACCGTTCTACCGACGAGGCACTTGGTTTGCGCCGCAAAGTCATGATTTACTTTGGGAAGTGAAGGCACAGTGCCTTCTTCGAACACCAGGGTCAGGTGTTCGCCCCTCCGCCACAGGCCCCAAGCGAGAGCCTTTCATGAGCAGCCACAGCATCGATGCCGATATCAAGGTCAAATGGGCCGAAGGCCAGAGCGCGTACAGCCCTGGCACACCGGAGGAGCTGCTGTTGATTGGCATCGACCTGCTGGTGCGCGATCGCGGCCCCGAGGCAGCCCGCAGTTTCATCGAGCAAGTGCTGGAGCGCTACGCGCCGCACGCCGCTATTCCAATCGCGCCAACCGGGCGCTGAGCAGGTCGAACAGCCCCTGGGCATCGCCCTGCTCCACCCACAGCACATTGGCCGGCTGCTTGAGCACGCCGTACCAGTCGGCGATGGTCTGACCGAAGGTCGGGCCTTCGCGGCTGTCGATGCTCATGTGGATGCGCCGGCCGCTGAACAGCTCGGGCTTTAACAGGTAGGCGATGACGCTGGCGTCGTGCACCGGGCCGCCGGGCATGCCGTAGAAGTCCATGTCGTGCCTGATGTACACGTTGAGGATGTCCACCACGCGCTTGCTGGCCTGGTTGTTCACCGCTGCCAGCTGTTTCAGGCGGGCATCGCTGGTCAACAGCTTGTGGGTGACGTCCAGCGGCAGGTAGGTCAGTTGCACGCCACTGGCCAGCACCACTTCGGCGGCATGCGGGTCGGCGTAGAGGTTGAATTCCGCCACCGGGGTGATGTTACCGCCGTTGAAATGGGCGCCGCCCATGATTACCACTTGCTTGATGCCTTTGGCGATGTCCGGGCGCTGGATCAGCGCCAGCGCCAGGTTGGTCTGCGGGCCGAGCATGGCCACGGTAATGCTATGCGGTTTGGCAGCGCCGAGGGTGTCGACCAGGTATTGCACGGCATTGCCCTGGGCCAGCGGGGCTTTTGGTTCGTGCACCTGCACGCCGGTAAGGCCTTCTTCGCCATGCACGTCAGCGGCGTAGATCGGCCTGCGCACCAGCGGGCGAGCGGCACCGGCGTACACGGGGATGTCTTCACGGCCGGCCCATTCGCGGGCCAGGCGGGCATTGCGCGAGGTTTTCTCCAGGCGCACGTTGCCGGCCACGGTGGTGATGGCGCGGATGTTCAACTGCTCGGGCGAGGCCATGGCCAGGAACAGCGCAACCACGTCGTCGGCGCCGGGGTCGGTGTCGATGATCAGGTCGATGGGGGCGGCCTGGAGGGTGGTGGCTGTGGCCATGAAGGCGGCTCCTTGTAGCAGGGGTTGAGCATGGGCGGCACTCCTGTTGCCTGGGTGAAAAATCCTGAAGTGCCGCGCCCCGTCCTGTGGGAGCGGGTTTACCCGCGAAGAAGGCGACGCGATGGATGGCACCGGCTTCGCCGGTGTTCGCGGGTGAACCCGCTCCCACAGGGGGCTCCACCGCCTTCAGAACAGTGAGTTAGAAGGTCACGCCAGAAATCAGGGCGATGTTGCTGTAAGGCTGGCACTCACCAGTACGCACTACCGCACGCGCACTGCGTGACAGCACTTTGAATTCCTCATGGCTCAGCCATTCGCGTTTGCCCAGCTTGCCCTTCAAGCGCTCGATCTCGACCAGCGCCGGCGGCACCACCTTCTGCATTTCCTCAGCCAATACATGCCGCTCCACCTGCAGCTCGCTCAGCACCACCCGCAATACACTGGCGAAATCCGGCAGGCCAGGGGTAATTGCCAGATCAATCAGCTCGACCCCCGGCGGCACCGGCAGCCCGGCATCGCCAATCACCAGGATGTCGCCATGCCCCATGCCGGCAATGGTCCGCGACAAGGCAACGTTCAGTAGCTGGGTTTTCTTCATGGCGTAAGCTCCGCCAGGTAGGGAATCGACGGCTGCGCACCCGCGCGGGTAACCGACAGTGCCGCAGCGCGCTGGCCAAAGGCGATGGCTTCGCCCTCCTCCAACCCACGCACCAGGCCAGCAGCAAAACCACCAATGAAGGTATCGCCGGCAGCTGTAGTGTCCAGCGGCTGCACAACGGGCGCCGGATAATGCTGATGGCCTTGGGCGGTAACCAGCATGGCCCCTTGCGCACCCAGGGTGATGATCACTTTACCCGCCCCCAGCTGCAGCAAACGCTCGCCAGCACGGCGGGCGCTGTCCTGATCGGTTACGGTCACCCCGGTCAGGGCTTCAGCCTCGCTCTCGTTGGGCGTGAGGTAGTCGATGTGCGCGAACCAGCCCGCCGGCAAGGGGCCGATGGCGGGCGCCGGGTTCAGGATCACCTGCTTGCCCAGCTCATGCCCCCTGGCCAAAGTCCAGGCTACGGTCTCCGCGGGTACTTCCAATTGGCAGATGATTACCTCGGCCGCCTGCAACAGCGCATCGAAGCGCTGAACTGACTGCGGCGTCAGCAGGCCATTGCCACCGGGAATGATGACAATGCAATTCTGGCTGGCGGCATCCACGGTAATCAGGGCGATCCCGCTGGATACCCCCGAGCAGGTGCTAACCCCTTGGCAGTCGATACCCTCGACATACAAGGCCCGGTGCAGCTGCCGACCGTAATCATCGTCGCCCACATTGCCGATCATCGCCACGCTGCCACCCAGCCTGGCCACCGCCACGGCCTGGTTGGCACCCTTGCCGCCCGGCACGGTGAAAAAGCTTTCGCCGGGGAGTGTTTCGCCAGCCCGGGGCAAGCGCTGGGCGCGGGCCACCAGGTCCATGTTGAGGCTACCGACCACCACGACCTTGGCATTCATGACGTTTCCTTAGCGTTAGCGGTAATCGTTGAACAGGTCCGGGCGTGGCCCGGTGGATTCACGCAGGACAATACGCGGGGCAACAATGCGTTGCTCCGCCGCGCCTTGCCGTGGCGTACCGATACGCGTCAGCAACAGCGAAGCGGCGCTTTCGCCCAACTCGCGGATCGACTGGCCCACCGTGGTCAGCGGCGGGTACACGTAGCGGCTGAGCTCGATGTCGTCGAAACCGATCACCGACAGCTCGGCGGGTACGTTGATGTTGCGTTCGGCCGCAGCGCGCAGCACGCCGAAACCAATCATGTCGTTGCCGGCAAAAATCGCCGTGGGCCGCTTGCCCTCCAGCACCTGCGCCGCCGCCGCATGGCCACCCGGGCTGGTGAAGTCGCAGTGCAGCACACGGTTGCCCAGCACCGGCGCACCCACCTCGGCCATGGCACGGCGGAAGCCGCTCAGGCGCAGCTGGGTAACCCCGGTTTCAGCGGGGCCGCCGATATAGGCGATGTCGCGGTGGCCAAGCTCCAGCAGGTGCTGGGTGGCCAGGTACGCGCCTTGCTCATGGTCGATGCGCACCAGGTCGGCATCCACGCCTTCCAGCTCGCGGTCGACAATCACCATCGGCGTGCGCACGCTGGCCAGGCTTTGCAGCAGGTCGCTGTCCTGGCCCACCGAGGCCACCACCAGGCCGTCGATGCGCTTTTCCAGCAGCACGCGCAGGTAGCTGCGCTGCTTTTGCGGGTTGTCGTCGGAGTTGCACAAGATCACGCAGTAGCCGTTGCGCTCGCAGGCGTCTTCAATGCCGCGCGCCAGCTCGGCGAAGTACGGGTTGACGCTGTTGGGCACCAGTAGGCCGATGGTGGCCGTGCTGCGCGCCTTCAGCGAGCGCGCCACTGCACTGGGCACATAGTCCAGCTCAAGGATGGCGGCTTCGACTTTCAGCCGCACCTGCTCGCTGACTGGCCGGGTTTTATTCAGCACATGGGACACGGTGGTGTAGGAAATGCCCGCCAGTGCGGCGACGTCTTTGATGGTTGCCATGTCTTCAGTTCCGCCGGCCTGCACGCCGGCTACGGTAAGTGTCGAGCACCACGGCGATGACGATCACCGCCCCGGTGATGATGCGTTTGGTGGGTTCGCTGGCACCGATTTGCGCCAGCCCCGCGGCCAGTACGGAAATGATCAGTACGCCAAAGAAGGTGCTGATGACCGAGCCGCGCCCGCCCATCAGGCTGGTGCCGCCGATCACCACGGCAGCGATCACCTGCAGCTCCAGGCCGGAGCCGGCATTGGGGTCGGCCGCCTCCAGCCGCGAAATCTGGAACAGCGCGGCCAGGCCAGCGAGCAGGCCCATCAGGGCGAACACCAGCACTTTGTACGGGCGCGGGTCGATACCGGCCAGGCGCACGGCCTCTTCGTTGGTGCCGATGCCGATCAGGTAGCGGCCAAACACCGTGCGAGTAAGCACCAGCTGGGCCAGCACGATCACCAGCAAGGCGATGATGAACGCTGGCGAGATACCAAAGGCGACCGGGTTGGAGAACCAGGCATAGGCATCGCCGATATAGGCGGTGCGCGAGTCGGTGAACTGGTAGGCCAAGCCACGGGCCATTTCCAGCACGCCGAGCGAAACGATGAACGACGGAATGCGCCAGGCCACGGTGACCCCGCCGGTAATACTACCGGCCAGTGCTGCCACGGCCATGCCCAGCAGCGCCGAAGGCAGCACACCCCAGCCCCAGCCGAGAATCGCCACGCTCACCGTGGAGGCGGCCAGGGCCAGCACCGAGCCCACCGACAGGTCGATGCCGCCGATGATCAGCACGAAGGTCATGCCCACCGCCAGCACCATCAGGTCGGGGATCTGGTTGGCCAGGGTGCTGAAGGTGTTGTAAGACCAGAAGTGGCTGCTGAGGAACGAGAACAGCACAATCATCGCCAGCAAGGCGCCGGCCAGGCCCAGGTAAGTACCCAGGCCAAAATAGCTGCCACTGCGGCGCACCGGGGCGGCGCCTTGGCTGTCGAACGGGGTGGTTTTCATGCATCCATCCTGGGGGCTGCATCATGCAGCAGTGCGTCACGTTTCTGATAACCGGCAAAGGCGGCGGCCAGCAGCTGGTCCTGGCTCCAATGATCGCGTTCGAAGGTGTCGATCAGGCGCCCGGCAGACAGCACGGCGATGCGGTCGCAAATCAACATCAGCTCGCGCAGGTCGCTGGACACCACCACCAAGGCCTTGCCCTGGCGCGCCAGCTCGGCCAGCAGGCCATAGATGTCGAACTTGGCGCCAACGTCGATGCCACGGGTGGGCTCGTCGAACAGCAGCACCTGGCAGTCGCGTTCCAGCCAGCGGCCAATCACCACTTTCTGCTGGTTGCCGCCAGACAACTCACCCACCACCTGCTGCGGGCCGGCACTGCGGATGCGCATGGCCTGGATCTGCCGCTCGGCCAAGGCCCTTTCGGCTTCGCCATCGAGCACACCAGCCCGCGACACGGCGCCGAGGTTGCCCAGGGCGATATTGGCGCTGATCGATTGGGTCAGTAGCAGGCCTTCGCCCTTGCGGTCTTCGGTAATCAGCGCGATACCGGCCCGCACTGCGGCCTTGGGCGAATCGATAGTGACTGGCTGCGGCGGCTGGCCAAGCGCGATGCTGCCGCTGTCAGCGCGGTCGGCACCGTAGATCAGGCGCAACAGCTCGGTTCGGCCGGCGCCGATCAGGCCGGAGATACCAAAGATCTCCCCTGCCCTGACCTCGAACGACACCTCGCGCACCTTGTCACCGCGGCTGAGCTTGTCGACCTTGAGCAGTGGCCCGCCGATCTGCCGACGGCCCAGGTCGATATGTTCGCCAAGCTCGCGGCCAACCATCAGGTTGACCAGCTCCGTGCTGCTGTAGCGCTGGATCGGCTCGTCGCACACCAGCTTGCCGTCGCGCAGCACGACGATGCGCTGGGCCACGCGCTGCAACTCTTCCAGCCGGTGCGAGATATAGACAATGGCCACACCGCGCTGGCGCAGGCGCTCGATCTGGGTGAACAGCAACTCCACCTCACGCGCGGTGAGCATGGCGGTGGGCTCGTCGAAAATCAGCACATGGCAGTCGCCGATCAGGTTGCGGGCGATTTCGACCATCTGCTGATGGCCGATGCCCAGCTCGCCGACCGGGGTGTCCGGGTCGATGGCGTCGAGGCCGACCTGGGCCATGGCGGCGGTTGCCAGCTGGCGCAAGCGCTTGTGGCTGATCCAGCCGAAGCGGCTGGGCAGGTTGTCGAGGAACAGGTTTTCCGCCACGGTCAGCGTCGGCAGCAGGTTCAGCTCCTGCATCACCATGCGCACACCGAGGCGCTCGGCCTCGCTGCGGCTGCCGGGCGCGTAGGCCTGGCCGCGGTAGCTCATGTGCCCGGTGGTGGGGGTTTCCAGGCCGCTGATCAGCTTGGACAAGGTGCTTTTGCCCGCGCCGTTCTCGCCGGTCAGGGCCAGCACTTCGCCGGCCCGCAGGTTCAGGCTGACCTCGCCCAGCACCGGCTGGGCGTAGGTCTTGCCCAAGCCGCTGGCGGCTAGCACCACTTCATTGGCCGATGCAGGCATGGCCGTATCTCCTGCCAGCAATCAGGGTTTGGTGATGAGTTGCACCGGGGTCTGGATGACGTTGTCGGCATCCACGTCAGGCTTTTCGCCTTTGACCATTTTCAGCGCGGCCTGGATGCCGTACACCGCCTGTTGGCTGGCCGCCTGGTCGAGGGTGGCAAGCACGCGGCCATCGGCGAGCATCGGCTTGATGGCGTTGATGTTGTCGTAACCCACCACTTGTACCTGGCCGGTCTTGCCGGCGGCGCGCACGGCCGAAACGGCGCCCAGGGCCATGCTGTCGTTGCCGGCCAGCAGCGCCTTCAGCTCGGGGTACTCGTTGAGCATGGAGGCGGCGACGGCGTTGCCTTTGTCAATTTCCCAATTGCCGCTTTGCACCGAGACGATCTTCATCTGCGCAGCGCCCATGGCGTCCTTGAAGCCAGCGGTACGCTGCTGGGCGTTGGTGGTGGTCGGCACGCCTTCGATGATGCCGACCTGGTCGCCGGCCTTGAGCTTCTGGTTGGCCAGGTAGTCGCCGACCAGGCGTGCGCCCTTGCGGTTGTCGGGGCCGACGAAGGGTACGCTGATGCCTTTGCTCTTGAGCAGCTCCGGGTCCAGGCGGTTGTCGATGTTGATCACCACCACGCCCTGGTCCATGGCCTTTTTAACCGCCGATACCAGTGCCTTGGAGTCAGCCGGGGCAATCACCAGGGCCTTGGCGCCGGCATTGACCATCTGCTCGACAATGCGGATCTGCTCGCCGGTATCGGTCTCGTTCTTGATGCCGTTGGCGACCAGGTCGAACTCGTTGGCGTGGGCTTTTTGGTAGTCCTTGGCGCCGTCTTCCATGGTGCGGAAGAACTCGTTGGCCAGCGACTTCATGACCAGGGCAACCTTGGGCTTGTCTTCGGCGTGGGCGGCAGACAACGGCAGGGCAAGGGACAGGGAGGAAACGACAGCGAGGGCCAGCAGACGACCGGGGAACGGCAGTTTCATGGACGATGACTCCGAATCTTGTTTTTTTATCGGATCGCAAACGTTTGCGGTACCTAACTATGGAAACAGGACAGGGGTTTGTCAAATCCGCTTGGGTCGAAGGCCAATTCTCTGCTGGTACCGATTATCCAGAATTTTTCCGAAAAGCCGAACACCTTTTCCTACGTTTGTTCGGAATTACGAATGGAATACTCCCCTTGTAGGCGCGGCCTTGCGTCGCGATGGGCTGCGCAGCAGCCCCGGCAATCTCTGCTAGAGCCTGAATTTTGGGGCCGCTGCGCAGCCCATCGCGACGCAAGGCCGCTCCCACAGAAGCAGTACGCGCATGCTGGTATGAAAGATGCCTTAAAGCCTGCGCGACTCAATAACCATCTCACTAGGAAGAGAGAGAACAATAACGATGAATGCCGCACTGAAAACCTTCGCCCCCAGCGCACTCGCCCTGCTGCTGATCCTGCCCACCAGCGCCTCGGCCAAAGAAGCCGAAACCCAGCAGAAGCTAGCCAATGTGGTCATCCTCGCCACGGGCGGCACCATTGCCGGCGCTGGCGCCAGCGCCGCCAACAGCGCCACCTACCAGGCCGCCAAACTGGGCGTCGACAAGCTGATCGCCGGCGTGCCGGAACTGGCCGACCTGGCCAACGTGCGCGGCGAACAGGTGATGCAGATTGCCTCTGAAAGCATCAGCAACGACGACCTGCTGAAGCTGGGCAAACGCGTCGCCGAGTTGGCCGAGAGCAAGGACGTTGACGGTATCGTCATCACCCACGGCACCGACACCCTGGAAGAAACCGCCTACTTCCTCAACCTGGTAGAGAAGACCGACAAGCCGATCGTGGTGGTCGGTTCGATGCGCCCAGGCACCGCCATGTCGGCCGACGGCATGCTCAACCTGTACAACGCCGTGGCCGTGGCCAGCGACAAGCAGTCGCGTGGCAAAGGCGTGCTGGTGACCATGAACGACGAGATCCAGTCTGGCCGCGATGTGAGCAAGTCGGTCAACATCAAGACCGAAGCCTTCAAGAGCGCCTGGGGCCCGATGGGCATGGTGGTGGAAGGCAAGTCGTACTGGTTCCGCTTGCCGGCCAAGCGCCACACGGTCAATTCCGAGTTCGACATCAAGCAGATCAGCAGCTTGCCACAGGTGGACATCGCCTATGGCTATGGCAACGTCACCGACACAGCCTACAAGGCACTCGCGCAAAATGGCGCCAAGGCGCTGATCCACGCCGGTACCGGCAACGGTTCGGTGTCGTCGCGGGTGGTACCGGCGCTGCAAGAACTGCGCAAGAACGGTGTGCAGATCATTCGCTCGTCGCACGTCAACCAGGGTGGTTTCGTGCTGCGCAACGCCGAACAGCCGGATGACAAGAACGACTGGGTCGTGGCCCATGACCTGAACCCGCAGAAGGCGCGGATCCTGGCGATGGTAGCGATGACCAAGACCCAGGACAGCAAGGAGCTGCAGCGGATCTTCTGGGAGTACTGATTATTGGTGCAGCAGGCCGGTGCTTCCTTGGCACCGGCCGTTCGGAAGCACTAAAGGGTTGATGTTGCGTAAGGCCGACAATATCGCATCACCCCGGGCACTCGATTGCCAGCTGCGTCAGCGCTAGCGGATGTAGCTACCGCCATTGACGTCCAGCGTCGCGCCATTGAGCGATGCCTGCGAAGGCCGCAGGGTGAACGCCACCAGTTCGGCGATTTCCGCGGGGCTGGCCATGCGCCCAACCGGGATATCAGCTACCGCAGCAGCCTCACCATGTTGCGCCACAAACTGTTCGGCCATGTCGGTGCGCACCCAACCCGGAGCAATCGCCACCGCTACCACGCCATCAGCTGCCACGCTGCGAGCCAACGACTTGGTCAGGTTGATCAGAGCGGCCTTGCTACTGCCGTAAGGCAGGGCGTCGGCCGCATAGCCGCGTTGAGCCGCTCGGCTGGCCATATTGATGATGCGCCCACCTCCATGTGCCCGAAAATGCGCGACGGCATCACGGCACAGGTCAGCGGCAGCGAAGAAGTTCACCTGGAACTCACGTCGCCACGCCGAACGCCACTGAGGCGCAGGTGCCTCCAGCGGAATCTCGGTGCGAATACCGGCATTGTTGATCAGGCCATGAATCCGCCCACCGGCCAGCTCCAAGGCTGCATGCCAGAGCTTTTCCGGCCCGGTTTCCTCGCTGAGGTCACCTTGGACGATCCAGCCATTACCACCCACGCGCTGCAGCAACTGGGCGGCACCCTGCGCATCGCGGCTGTAGTGGATCAGCACCTTGGCCCCTTCGACAACCAACTGCTCGACGATCGCGGCACCAATCCCACCCGACCCTCCAGTTACCAGCACGACCTGCCCAGCCAGGGGGCGCGTGGAGTCACTCATATCTGCTCACCTTCCGTTGTAGAGAATGGAAAACGCCGTGCGCCAATGGCAGCGCACGGCAAGTGAAATGCGGGCTGCTATTGCTGGCCTACGTTAGCTGCGAGCGATGCCTTGTCGACGAGTTTCTGGATGTCACCCGTCTCGCGTCGCTGCGAAATGTAGATGTTCAGCACTTGTAGATCCGCTGGGGAAATGTCACGGCGAATACCGAAGGACACACCCTGCTTGGCCAAGGCCGGCTTAGGCAGGATTTCGCGAGCCCAGCCGGGGTTGGCAAGGGCAAACAGGTGGTTGGTGTCGCTGGCATCGACCAATACATCGGCACGCTTGGACATGACCGCGAGACGCGCTTCATCCATGCCTGGCAAGCGCATGATCTTGCCGTTGCGCACCACGGAAGTGATTGCTTTGTCCTGTGCAGTCCCCGACATCACCGCGAAGGTAGTGTCTGGCTTGTCCAGGGCCGCGATATCGTCCTTCGCATCAACCAGCTTGGGGTTGTCCTTGTTCACCAGCAGCGAAACCTGATAGTCGGTCGCAGGTACCGTGAAGGAAACCGCCAAGGCGCGCTCCGGCGTCTGGTTCAGGGCCATGGCCAAGTCCCATTTGTTGCTCTGCAGGCCGGCCACCAGGTTATCCCAGTTGGTATCGACAAAAGCCACTTTGACCTTCAGCACCTTCTCGCCGAAATCACGGCACAGGTCCACGAAGTAGCCACTGTAATCCCCTGTCTTGGCATCGCGCATCACATAGGGGGCTGCCACCGCAGCGCCGCAGCGCAGAACGCCGGCCTTCTGCACGTCTTGCCATATCGAACTTTCAGCTGCCTGGGCCGCCGACTGGGCCAGCAAGGCAGCGCAAAGACCTGCGCCCAGTACAAGCGCTTTGAGGGAAGACGAGATTGGAAGAGACATTTTGGACCTCACTGAAAATCGTTGTTTTTTTGGCAGGAAGGTACGGCGTGTATCTGCATGCTATTTTGTGTTCATGACTGCACTCAACATAAAAATTATGATGCGCACTGTCAACAACCGTTAGCGACATTCAGCAACGGGTCAGGACGACGTGGCTTGTTCAGTTCTGGCAGGAGAGCAATGTGCGCTGAAGGCGGCGGGAGGGAGGTCGACATTGCGAAAGCAATAGCGAATCTTAGCGTGAGAAAAAATGTATTTAACTCACCAAACGTTTCCACTCAAGCTGTAAGGATCAGTGACGCTCAGGCCGCAAAAAGGCCAGCGAAAAGGAGATCGACATGAATCTGAATGACGAACTAGCACTTTTGATTCGCCAGGAAGAAATCCTTCAATTTCCGCGTTTTGATGAAGAGGTAGCGTGGCAACTCGGCGCGCTTCTCTACAACTGGGCTGCGGCGAATTCCTGGCCACTGGTAATCGACGTGAGGCGTTTCGACCGCCCTCTTTTCTTCGCAGCCCGCCCCGGCATCACGCCTGATAACCATGACTGGGTAAGACGCAAGAACAATACTGTCCAGCGCTTTCTCCGCAGCTCCTACCGAATCAAGCATCAACTGGCCTTGGAAAACCTGCACATCAGCCAACGCTACTACCTCTCCCCAGCGGACTACGCGAGTGTTGGCGGTGGTTTTCCAATAATCGTGCAAGGTGCCGGGGTGATCGGCTCCATTACCGTTTCAGGCCTTCCAGATCGCCAGGACCATCAGCTCATCATCGATGCGCTGTGCGAAATGCTCGGCAAGGACCGGGGCGCGCTGGCGCTGCCTGCAGAGGAGCCGCGCTAGCCACAGGTATTTCCCTTTTTGTCACCTCGGCCTTTGCGTCAACTTGCTGCGACGGCGCGCAGGCTTAGTCCGTTTACGGATCAGAACGCTCCAATAACAATTAATGAGTCTATCCATGTCCAACACTTCACTTGCACCTGGCTTGAAGCAACGCCACGTCACCATGCTGTCGATTGCCGGGGTAATTGGTGCCGGCCTGTTCGTATTCTCCGGTCATGCAATTGCCAAGGCAGGCCCTGCTGTACTTCTGGCTTACATCTTCACTGGGGCACTGGTTGTACTGGTGATGCGGATGCTGGGTGAAATGGCGGTGGCCTCGCCGGATACGGGCTCGTTTTCCACCTACGCTGACCGGGCAATCGGCCCCTGGGCCGGCTTCAGCATCGGCTGGCTCTACTGGTGGTTCTGGGTACTGGCAATTCCACTGGAGGCGATCGCCGCGGCGAACATCATAAACGCCTGGATACCGGCTCTGGACACCTGGGTGATTGCCTCGGCACTCATCCTGGTCCTGACCTGTTCCAATTTCTTCAGTGTCGCCCGTTACGGTGAGTTCGAATTCTGGTTCGGGCTGTTGAAAATCATCGCCATCATCGGCTTCATCACCCTGTGCGGCGCTGCGCTCATGGGGCTGCTGCCTGAGCGCGAAGTCAGCGGCATGGCGCAACTGATGTCGCTGCATGGCGGCTTCGCGCCTAACGGTTTGGGCGCGATCATCGGGGCGATGCTTACCACGATGTTCAGCTTCATCGGCGCTGAAGTGGTCACCATCGCTGCCGCCGAGTCGAAGAACCCAGCGCGGCAGATCACTCGTGCGACCAACTCAGTGGTGTGGCGCATCTGCGTTTTCTACCTGCTGTCCATCGTGATGATCCTGTCGATTGTCCCTTGGAACGACCCTCGCCTGCCGGAAGTGGGATCCTTCCAGCGGGCGCTGGAGATCATGCATATTCCCAATGCCAAGCTGATTATCGACGTCGTGGTTTTGCTGGCCGTGGCCAGCTGCATGAATTCCCAGGTCTATACCGGTTCGCGGATGCTCTACTCGTTGGCACAGCGCGGCGATGCTCCAGACTTCCTGAAGCGCGTCAACCAGGCCAAAGTGCCATTTGCCGCCGTGGCCTGCACCACTGTCCTCGGCGTGGTGGCGACTTTCATCAACTATTTCGCACCTGAGAACGTGTTCAAGTTCCTGCTTTCGACTTCAGGTGCAGTGGCATTGCTGGTCTATCTCGTGATTGCCGTTTCTCAGTTGTGCCTGCGCAAGAAGATGCTGGCTGCCGGCAAGCCCCTGGACTTTCGCATGTGGCTGTTCCCGTGGCTGACCTGGCTGGTGATCCTGTTCATCAGTGGCGCGTTGATCAGCATGTTCTTCATACCTGCTTATCGCCCTGAAATTACCGCAACTGGACTGCTGGCGATCTTGATCATCTGCCTGGGGCTGATGAACTCGCGTAAAGCTTCGCACCCTGCGGCTCCACACCCAAAGGCACGGGCAGCATTGCCTGAATGACCGCCAACAAACAGGAGGTCGCGATGATCTGGAGCGGCCTTGCGTCGCGATAGGGCCGCGTAGCGGCCCCGGCACTTTGTGCATCAATGCCGAAATCCTGGGGCCGCAACGCGGCCCCGGCAAGATCAGCCCTCCTGCACCTCTTCGCGCCGATACGCCCACTGATACAGTGCCGGCAACACCAGCAAGGTCAGCGCAGTAGAAGAAAGGATGCCGCCAATCACCACCGTCGCCAGCGGCCGCTGCACTTCAGCGCCGGTCCCGGTGGCCAAGGCCATCGGAATGAACCCCAGCGAGGCTACCAACGCGGTCATCAGCACCGGCCGCAAGCGCGTCAACGCGCCCTCCTCGACCGCCGCCCGCAGCGTGCGCCCTTCCTCACGCAGGCCACGGATAAAGGCAATCATCACCAAGCCATTGAGCACCGCCACCCCCGACAGGGCAATGAAACCCACACCCGCAGAAATGGACAGCGGAATATCCCGCAACCACAGCGCCAGCACCCCACCGGTGAGGGCAAACGGAATGCCGGTGAACACCAGCAGGCCATCCTTGAGGTTGTTGAACATCATCAGCAATAGCGCCATGACCAGCAGCAAGGCCACCGGCACCACCACCTGCAGGCGCTCGGCCGCCGACTGCAGCTGCTCGAACTGGCCACCCCAGCGGGTCCAGTAACCCGGCGGTATCTGCACCTGGCCAATCAAGGCCTGTTCGGCCTCCTCCACGAACGACCCCAAGTCGCGCCCACGCACGTTGGCACTCACCACCACCACCCGCTTGCCATCCTCACGGCTGACCTGGTTGGGCCCCAGTTGCAAATTCAGCGTGGCCACCTGCGACAGCGGGATGAAGCCGATTTGCGCAGCACCCGCAGCGGCACTGGCCGGTACCGGAATCAGCAGGCTGGCCAGCCCGTCGACATCGGTGCGCAGGGTTTCGGACAGGCGCACCACCATGTCGAAGCGGCGGTCGCCTTCATACAACGTGCCTGCGGTGCGACCACCCACGGCAATGGCGATGGCATCCTGCACATCACCCACGTTCAGGCCATGGCGGGCGGCCTTGTCGCGGTCGATGTCGATGGTCAGCACCGGCAGGCCGGTGGTCTGTTCAACCTTCACCTCGGACGCACCCGGCACGCCCTGCAAGCTGCTGGCGATCTGCGCGGCGGTGCGGTTGAGCACGTCCATGTCATCACCGAACAGCTTCACCGCCACATCGCTGCGCACCCCGGAAATCAACTCGTTGAAGCGCAACTGGATCGGCTGTGACAACTCGTAGTTGCTGCCCGGTACGCTGGCCGCAGCACGCTGTACCTCGGCGATCAGTTCATCCCGCGGCTTGCCCGGGTCCACCCATTGCTCTCGCGGGCGCAACATCACGTAGGCGTCGGAAATGTTCGGCGGCATCGGGTCGGAGGCGATTTCGGCGGTGCCGGTGCGGGCGAACACCCGCTCCACTTCCGGCACCTGGGCGATGATTGCCTGCTCCAGGCGCTGCTGCATGTCCACCGACTGCGACAGGCTGGTACCCGGCACGCGCAGGGCTTGCAGGGCGAAGTCGCCCTCGCTGAGGCTGGGGATGAACTCGCTGCCCATGCGGCTGGCCATCACCCCGGACAACAGCACCAGGGTGGCGGCGGCGGCAAACGCCAGCTTGCGCCGGCCCAGCACCCAGGCCAGCACCGGCGCATAGCGCTGGCGCGCGGTGCGCATCACCAGGCCTTCCTCTTCCTTGACCTTGCCGGTAACGAACAGGGCAATGGCCGCCGGCACGAAGGTGACCGAGAGGATCATCGCGCCGAGCAGGGCCATGACCACGGTGAAGGCCATGGGGTGGAACATCTTGCCCTCGACCCCGGTCAGGGCAAAGATCGGCAGGTACACCACCATGATGATCAATTGCCCGTAGATCAGCGGCCGACGCGCCTCGCGGGCGGCGGCGAACACTTCATGGAAGCGCTCGGCGCGGGTCAGCATGCGGCCGTGGCGTTGCTGGGCATGGGCCAGGCGGCGGATGGCGTTTTCCACGATCACCACCGCACCGTCGACGATGATGCCGAAGTCCAGCGCGCCCAGGCTCATCAGGTTGGCACTGACCTTGTTGCTGAACATGCCGGTGAAGGTGAACAGCATCGACAGCGGGATGACCATGGCAGTGATCAGCGCAGCGCGGATATTGCCCAGGAACAGGAACAGCACGGCAATCACCAGGATCGCACCTTCGACCAGGTTTTTCTTCACCGTGGCAATGGCTTTTTCCACCAGGTTGGTGCGGTCGTATACCGTCACCGCGACCACGCCCTTGGGCAGGTTGCGGTTGATCTCGACCAGCTTGGCGGCAACTGCCTGCGACACCGTGCGGCTGTTCTCGCCAATCAGCATGAACACCGTGCCCAGCACCACTTCGCGGCCGTTTTCGGTGGCCGCACCGGAGCGCAGCTCTTCGCCCAGGCCCACCTGGGCGACATGGCTGACGCGGATCGGCGTGCCATCGACGCTGGAAATGACGATGTTGGCGATGTCCTCGGCCGACGCCACCTGGCCCGGGGCGCGGATCAGCAACTGCTCGCCATTGCGCTCGATGTAACCGGCGCCGACGTTGGCGTTGTTGCGTTCCAGCGCCGCGATCAGGTCATTGAGGGTGAGCTTGTAAGCCGCCAGGCGCTTGGGCTCCGGCGCAATCAGGTACTGCTTGGCATGGCCGCCGATGCTGTTCACCTCGGCCACCCCCGGTACATTGCGCAGCTGTGGCTTGATGATCCAGTCCTGAATCACCCGCAGGTCGGTCGGGGTATAGGGTGTGCCGTCTTCCTTCAGGGCACCCTCCTCGGCTTCCACGGTCCACAGGAAGATCTCGCCCAACCCGGTGGAAATCGGCCCCATGCCGGCCTCGATCCCGTCGGGCAACTGCTCACGGGCCACTTGCAGGCGCTCGTTGACCAACTGCCGGGCGAAGAACAAGTCGGTGCCATCGTCGAAAATGACCGTGACCTGCGACAGGCCCGAGCGCGACAGCGAGCGGGTCTGCTTAAGCCCAGGCAGGCCGGCCATGGCGGTCTCGATGGCAAACGTGATGCGCTGCTCGGTCTCCAGCGGCGAATAACCGGGGGCAGCGGTGTTGATCTGCACCTGGACGTTGGTGATGTCCGGTACAGCGTCGATCGGCAGTTTCTGGTAGCTGTGGATACCCACCGCGGCCATCAGGACCACGGCCAGCATCACCACCAGGCGCTGCTCGATGGCAAATTGGATCAGGCGTTCGAACATGCAGGTGTCCCCGTGATCAATGGCTGTGTTCGGCCGAGCCCTTGCCCAGCTCGGACTTGAGGACAAAGCTGCCGGCGGCCGCTACCTGGGTACCGGCGGCCAGGCCGCTGGTGATCTCCACTTGGCCGGCATCACGGCGGCCGGTTTTCACCGGGCGGGCTGCGAAGCCTTGCTCGGTGCGGGTAAACACCACGGTCTGCTCTTCCCAGGTTTGCAAGGCGCTTTCCGGCACCACCACGGCGGCATTGAAGCGTTCGACGCTGACCGCAATGTTGACGAACAGCCCAGGGCGCCAGGCGCCGTTGGGGTTGGCCAAGGTGGCGCGCACGGTGGCAGCGCGGTTCTGCTCGCCGAGCAGGCTGCCGACGTAGTTGACCTTGCCTTCGACCTGGGCGCCCAAGTCTGGCGCGCTGACCGTGACATTACGGCCAGTCACCACCTTGTCGAGGTCGCGCGGGGCCACGGCGAAGGTGGCCCAGACCCGGCTCAGGTCAGACAGGGTGAAGGCATTGCTGGTCTCATCCACCACCTCGCCCACGGTCAGGTGCTTTTCCACCACCACCGCATCGAACGGGGCGCGCAGCTCATAACGGTTGCCGGCGCCGGCCGGGCCCACGGCAGCGACCTTCTGCCGGGCATTGGCCAGCGCGATCTCGGCCTCTTGCAGCGCCTGGCGCGCCTGCAGGTAATCCTGCTCGGCGCTGATGCGTTCCTGCCACAACTGCTGTTCGCGCTTGAAGGTCAGCCGCGCCAGCTCCAGGCGGCGCTGGGCGGCCTGTTGCTCACTGCGCAGGTCGGAAATCTGCTGGCTGGCGATCACCGCCAGCACCTGGCCGCGCTTGACCGTCTGGCCCAGCTCGGCTTGCACCGCCTCGACCACACCAGGCACACGCGGTACGACGTGGGCGGTGCGGTCTTCGTCAAAGCGTATTTCACCCGGGAAGCTGATGGCCGTGCCCAGCTCACGAGGGCCGGCAGCCGTCAACTGCACACCGGCGGCTTCGATCTGGGCAATGGACAGGTGCAACTGGCCCCCTTGTTCAGCGTGCCCTTCCTCTGCATGGCCTTCAGCGGCATGCTCCTCTGCATGGCCGTGGCTGTCGTCGCCATGGTCGTCGTGCCGGGCTTCAGCCTTGGATGCCTGGCCGAGGTTGCCGGTCCAGGCCAGGCCGCCAAGGCCGAGCGCAGCAATGGCGGCGACCAGAAGGGCTATTTTGCGTGGGTTAGTCATTGTTGCTCCTGCTGTTCGGTTTGGTGCTCAGGCCATCCAGGCCGCCATAGATCCGTTCGACCTGCGCCCGTGCGTCGGTCGCCGATGCCAGGGCTTCGAGGTACAGCCCGCGGGCCTCGATCAGCGTGCGCTGGGCGTCGAGTACATCGAGGAAGGCGAACTTGCCCATTTCGAAACCGCGGGTGGCGGTGTCCACGGCCTGCTGCGCGGAAGGCAGGATGGTGCGGTCGTAGGCGTCCACTTCCTGCATTGCCGTATCCCATTGGCTGACAGCGCTACGGGTTTCGCTGCGCAGGCGCAGTTCCACGGCGTTGCGCAGGTCCCGCGCCTGGTCGGCGCGGCGTGCGGCCGCCAGCACGTTGCCCTGGTTGCGGTCGAACAGCGGCAACGGCATGGACAGGCCCACCACATTCACCCGCTCGCGGTCCTCACGGCTGTACTGGCTGCCGAGGCTGACGGTGAGGTTGGGAATACGCAGGGCCTTTTCCGCCCCCAAGGCCGCGTCGCCGCGCTCGACCTGGGCAGCGGCCAGGCGCCATTCGACCGTCTGCTCGACCTGGTCGAGCAAGGCATCGGCGCTGGGCGCGGCGCCAGGGGACAGGCTGGTAGCCTGCAACTGGTCAAAGCTTGCCAGCGGGCTGCCAGTCAAACGGGCCAGGGCCTGGTAGGCCACGCTGCGCTGGGTTTGTGCGCGGCGCACTTCGGCCTGGGCCTGGGCCATTTGCACCTGGGCACGGGTGGCTTCCACCGGCGATGACTGGCCGGCAGTGACCCGACCCTGCACCACCCGCAGCCCCCGCTCGGTCAACGCCTGCGACTGCTGCGCCAGTTCCAGCGCGGTTTGTGCGCGCAAGGCGGCATGGAAGGCTTGCACCACATCGGCACGCAGGCCATTGCGCTGGCGCTCCAGGTCCAGCTGGGCAATGGCCTGGCCGGCACCGGCCACGGCGATGCGTGCGCCGCGCTTGCCGCCCAGCTCCAGCGGCTGGCTGAGGGTGACGGTGGTGGTGCTGGTGTCGCGACGGGTGTCCTCGACCTCCCAGGCCAACTCCGGGTTAGGGATCAACCCGGCCTGGCGCCGCTCGCCATCGGCGATGCCGATTTCCCGGCCGGCAGCAGCCAGCTCCGGGTTCTGGGCAAAGGCGGCGGCCAGCGCCTGGGGCAGGCTCAGGCTCTGGCTGGCCTGGGCGCTGCTGGCAGCGGCCAGCAACAGGCAGAGCAAGGCGATCTTGCGGGAGATGGGCACGAAACAGGTCCTCGTCGGCGAGCGTTGGCGAGGGACTGTAGAAAGCCGTGCTTATCGGGGCGGTGGCGGGAAAATTACAATTTTGTAATGAACACGCCGCTTCCACAGGAAACCTACAAAGTTCAAGGTTCGATAATCGCCCACTTTCCCAGTACGGCGATCTAGTCCAATTGACGAAACTAACCAGTCAGTACAAAACTAGGAGCATTCAACAACAACAAAGCGATGCCCGTCATGAAGCCCCTTATTCTTGTGCTCAACGGCCCCAACCTGAACATGCTGGGCACCCGCGAGCCTGCCCAATATGGCCACGAAACCCTTGCTGACGTAGGCCAGGGCTGTGCCGATACTGCCCACGCCCACGGCCTGGAAATCGAGTTCCGGCAAACCAACCACGAAGGCGAACTGATCGACTGGATCCACGCCGCCCGTGGCCGCTGCGCCGGTATCGTGATCAACCCCGGTGCCTGGACCCACACCTCGGTGGCCATCCGCGACGCCCTGGTAGCCAGCGAACTGCCGGTCATCGAAGTGCACCTGTCCAACGTGCACAAGCGCGAGCCGTTCCGTCATCTGTCGTTCGTATCGTCCATTGCTGTAGGTGTGATCTGCGGCCTGGGCAGCCATGGCTACCGCATGGCTATCAGCCACTTCGCCGCAATGTTTCAGGAGCACAAGGCATGAGCCAGCAAGCCATCCTCGCCGGCCTGATCGGCCGCGGCATCCAGCTGTCGCGCACGCCTGCCCTGCACGAACACGAAGGTGACGCCCAGGCCCTGCGCTACCTGTACCGGCTGATCGACGCCGACCAGCTGCAACTGGACGACAGCGCCCTGCCCGGCCTGCTCGACGCCGCGCAGCACACCGGTTTTACCGGGCTCAACATTACCTACCCGTTCAAGCAGGCGATCCTGCCGCTGCTCGACGAACTGTCGGACGAAGCCCGCGGCATCGGCGCGGTCAACACAGTGGTGCTGAAAGACGGCAAGCGGGTCGGCCACAACACCGACTGCCTGGGCTTTGCCGAAGGCTTGCGCCGCGGCCTGCCCGACGTGGCACGGCGCCAGGTGGTGCAGATGGGTGCCGGTGGTGCAGGCTCCGCCGTGGCCCATGCCCTGCTGGGTGAAGGGGTCGAGCGGCTGGTGCTGTTCGAAGTGGACGCGGCCCGTGCGCAGGCACTGGTAGACAACCTGAATGCCCATTTCGGCGCTGGTCGCGCCGTGGTCGGCACCGACCTGGCCACGGCATTGGCCGAGGCAGACGGGCTGGTCAACACCACCCCGGTGGGCATGGCCAAGCTGCCGGGCACACCGCTGCCGGTGGAACTGCTGCATGCGCGCCTGTGGGTGGCGGAAATCATCTACTTCCCGCTGGAAACCGAACTGCTGCGCGCTGCCCGGGCACTGGGCTGCCGCACGCTGGATGGCAGCAACATGGCGGTGTTCCAGGCGGTGAAGGCGTTCGAGCTGTTCAGCGGGCGCCAGGCGGATGCAGAGCGGATGCAGGCGCACTTCGCCAGTTTCACCTGACAGATCGGTGCAGGCTACTTCGCGGGCTTGCCCGCTCCCACAGGTATCGCGCAATCAGTGAATACTGCGCAGTACCTGTGGGAGCGGGCGAGCCCGCGAAGAGGCCGGCACAGGCAGTCACCCTTTCTCATCCAGCAACGCCTGTATCACCTGCTCCTGCCCACCATAATCCCCCTCGCCAAAGTGCACATGGCGCACCTGCCCCTTGCGGTCGACAAAGTAATGCGCCGGCCAGAACTGGTTGCCCCAGGCATTCCACACCTTGTGGTCGTTATCCACCGCCACCGGGTAAGCGATCCCCAGCTTGGCTACCTTGTCCCGCAAGGTGCCGACGTCATGCTCGTAGTCATACTCCGGCGTGTGCACCCCCACCACCACCAGCCCCTGATCGGCATAACGCCGCGCCCAGTCGTTCACATGCGGCAGGCTACGTTGGCAGTTGATGCAGTCCCAGGTCCAGAAGTCCACCAACACCACTTTGCCCTTGAGCCCCGGGGCATCCAGTGGCGACGAATTCAGCCACTGGCTGGCGCCCGACAGCGACGGCATGGCGCCGTAGCTGTCGCGAGCCATCAAGTGCCCGGCCAGGCCCAAACCGCTCAGGGCCAGGGCAATGCCACCCACTTTCAACAGCAAGCGCCGATCAATTCTCATGGCAACCGCCGGTCGCGTAGCTGCGGTACTGCACGCTCTGCTGCTGGCCTTTGGAATCGATATAGTCCATGCGGGTGTTTACCAGGCCGCAAGCGTTGCTCTGGTCATCCTGCACCGACAGCACTTTCTTCACGTCCAGATGGTCGCCGTAGTGGTACTGCATGGCCCCGGCATCGTGCATCGGGGCAGTGGCGGCCTGGGCGGCGATGGCACCGAAGCTGAGCACGGCGAACAGGCTGGCGCTGGCGAAAGTCTTGAAGTTCATGGCATCTCTCCTGTGTAACGCTTGGCTGTGGGGAGTGTTGTTCCCCGGTCGAGAGCCATTTCACGCCTGCCAGGTATCCCGTATGTGTCGCCCGACACGGTGATGTGCTTCCTCCTGTATCTGCAGCAACGCTGGCGGCGCCTGGCTGCTCACATAAAAATCATTAAAAAACATATAGTTATAAGCAAAATCGGCACCCAGGGAAGGCGCCGACTTTGTACAAACGGATACATTGGGATGAGGCCTTTGCCCCATAGCCGTCAGCCAAACGGTCATGGCGGTTCGCCTTGAGGAGGCTATCGTTGCTTGTCTGGGCAACGACTACCGATCAAAGGTAAAGCCATGAACACCAGTGACTTACTCGAACAGCTACTTCGGGCCGGCCAGCGTTCGCAAGCGCAACAAGGTAGCAGCGGCATGCCCTCGCAAGACGGCCTGGGCGGTTTGGGCGGTTTGCTGGGCGGCCTGCTTGGCGGCGGTAGTACAACGGGTGGCGACAATGGCCTTGGTGGATTACTGGGCGGCCTGTTGGGTGCGGGTGGTGGCAACAGCGCTGGCAGCTCAACCCAGGGGCGCCCCGCAGGTGGCATCAATTACGCGGCCCTGGCGTCGTTGGGCATGATGGCGTTCCAGGCCTATCAAAGCTGGCAGCGCAGCCAGGCAGCAGCCCCGCAACAAGCGGTGCGTACTGTCGATCAATTGTCCGGCCCCGAGGCCGAGGATCACAGCCATGCCATCTTGCGTGCGCTGATTGCCGCAGCCAAGGCTGACGGTCGCATCGACAAGCAAGAAGAACAGTTGATCTACGCTGAAATCAAACGTCAGACCAGCGACCCGCAACTGCAGCAATGGCTGGATGATGAAGTCAGCAAGCCACTCGATGCTGCCGAGGTGGCGCGGTCGGCCCAGGACCCGGCCATGGCCGCGGAAATGTACCTGGCCAGCGTGATGCTGGTGGATGACCAGCAGGACGCAGAGCGGGCCTACCTTGACGAACTGGCCAGTGCACTGCAAATCGACCCGACATTGCAGGTGCACCTGGAACAACAGGCCAAGGGCGCCGTTTGACGGGCTGAGCAAGCACGGCTCCCACAAGGTACAGCGCAGGTCTGAAGGCTTGTGATAATCCTGTGTGTGTGGCTTGCCGGCGATGAGGCCGGCACTGACAACAGAGCTTTGGATCAGTGTCCGCCTCGGGTCGATAGCAGCCATTTGTGAGTGACCGCTATCGCCCCATAGCTGCCCGTTGCGACAGACAGAAATCGACACAACGCTTTCTGTTTAAAATATGAACCGCTGCTGACATTTCAAAACAACCGTCGACTATTTTCCTTTCTCATAAAATATGAAAGTTGATCCGACCTGATTAGGCGCCCCAGCGTAGCCCGGCGACACTCACCAGGATCAAGCCAATCCAGAAGAACCGCCAGAACGAAACCCCGTCACCCAACCAATACATGCCAACGAGGGCCGTGCCTGCGGCGCCGATGCCGGTCCACACCGCATAGGCGGTGCCAACGGGCAGGACCCGCAGGGCCATCGTCAGTAAAGACAAGCTGCCGGCCAACACCACCAAGGTGCCGGCGAGCAACCAGGGCCGCTCCATGCCATTGGCGGATTTGAGTCCGATCGCAAAGGCGATCTCCAGGAACCCGGCAACGATCAGCAGTAACCAGGAGGCGGTGTTAGTCATGGGGCGAGACCTTTCAGGGCAAAAAAAAAGGCGAACCACCGAAGGCTCGCCAAGGGGAGGTAAACGGAGATGAAACGTCAGTTGGCCAACAGTTTGCCGCGCACCAGGCTGGACAGTGTTTTCACAGTCAGCACGCTCAGTGCCACGGTGAGGAACAGCAGGATCAGCACAGCGATGGCCATCAGCACAGTGTTGTCCTGGGCATGTGCGTATTTCAGCGCCGCATTGCTCAGGGCCGCGATGGGAAAGCTGATTGCCCACCACGAAGGGGCAAAAGGCACATCGCGACGGAACACCTTGAAGCTCAGCACCACGAACAGGAACAGGCCGAAGTAGAACAACACGCTGGCAAACCGGTCGATCTCGCCAAACACATTGGTGTACGCCAGGAAACCGACTTCAAAGGGTGCAATCAGGACCATCAGCGAAGGCACCATGCCTTTGGCCAGGGGGGCCTGATGGACCAGGCGCGAGAAGATCCGGGTGTAGAAAACCAGTGCCAGCACCGCACCCACGGCCAGTGCAAACAGATTGAACTCGGCAGCCCAGGCAATCGGCATGTGCGCACCGGTAACCGCGATATCAAGGGTGGCAACGCCCGGGATCAACCAGGCGGGCACTGCATTCAAGGGGTCCTGCGCGCCCGACAACAGGCGCGAAACCACCAGGCCGGCGAGCAGTACGGTCAGTACGCTGCCCAATATCCACAGTGCTTCGCCAAGCAGCGGGCTGTGGGGCGCCGCCACGGCGGAAAGCAGCAACAACGCGATGGTGACTGTGCCGAAAAAGTTGCTGACAACCGGGTTATTGAATTCGCCCCGCACCGCTTCAGGATGTTTGACCCATTTGGTCAGGTAGCCCAGGGTCAGCAACACGAATACCAGGCCGGCAAACGCGCCTATCACCTCACCCAGCTGGCCGCCGATACCGAAGTACTGGCCATTCAAGCGCCAGGCCAGGCCCAGACCAGCCAGGCCCATGGCTGAGCCGAACAAATTGATGGGCAGGTTTTTGATGGAAGTCGTGCTGGTGGTTACCGATTGAGCCACAGCGACGTTGGGGGTGGATGCAGCGTTCATGGCAGTCTCCCGTTTGACTGAATTTGCTGTTGAGGTTATTTTCAGCCAAACAGGCTTTGGCCGAAACAGTCGCATTACGACGTATTCAGCCAACGATTCGACGAGGACAGACATCATGCGCATCATCACCCTCCTTGCCTTCCCCCGGGTGCAGCTGCTGGATGTGGTCGGTCCGGCTGATGTCTTTGCCGAGGCGGCCAAGCAACTGGGCAATCCACGGGCCTACCGGGTCGAAGTGATCGGCACCGAAAAAGGCATGATCAAAGGCTCAAGCGGTTTGAAGCTCGCCATCGACGAGACCTTCGAAACCTATAAAGGCAGGATCGATACCTTGCTTGTGGCCGGCAGTCCGCAGATCGACGAGATCGCGCTCAACCCTGCCTTGCAGCAGTGGCTGCGCAAACAGGCCACGACGGTGCGCCGCATTGGCTCGGTGTGCAGCGGCGCGTTCCTGTTGGCCGCCGCCGGCCTGCTCGACGGACGTCGTGTTACGACCCACTGGAACTCCAGCGCGAAACTCGCCAAAGAGCACCCGCACACCCAAGTCGACGCCGACAGCATTTTCATCAAGGACGGCAACCTCTACACCTCGGCGGGGGTCACCGCGGGCATGGACCTGGCCCTGGCACTGGTCGAAGAGGATCACGGCAGGGAACTGGCGCTTAGTGTGGCGCGAGAGATGGTAATGTTCTTCAAACGACCGGGCGGGCAATCGCAGTTCAGCGCGCAGTTGGCCGCCCAGATAGCCGAACGGAGCGTGATCAGGGATGTGCAGGATTATGTGGTGCAGCACCTGAAGGCCGACCTCAGCGTCCCCACCCTCGCCGCACGCGCCGGCATGAGCGAACGTAACTTTGCCCGGACCTTCAAGGCCGAAGCCGGCTCGACACCGGCCGAGTTCGTGGAGCTGGCGCGCATCGATGCCGCCAGGCGCTTGATCGAGGATTCAGACGTGTCCCTCAAGCGACTGGCCGACACCGTGGGTTATGCCAATACCGATGGTTTCAGAAGAGCCTTCACGCGCCGTCTCGGGGTCGGTCCGAGTGACTATCGAAAGCGGTTTTCTTCAATGTGATGTAAAAGGGGGCCGCTAAGATCCAGAGGCACTGATGGAACAGCCAAAGTGACGATGTGATAGTCATCGACAGGTGCGTTCAATGATGCCTTGGTTCCACGGATCTCAACTGTATCGGGCCAGCATTTCAATGTCCGCGTCTGGCCGAATTCTTCCGTATCTGACCGGCAGCTATGGGTCGAAAGTGGCTGTTCGCGAGTGACGGCTTTCGACCCATGGAGACGCCTGAATGTTGGGGCCGCTTCGCGGCCCATCGCCGGCAAGCGCGGCTCCCACAGTTTTGGTGCAGGCCTGGAAGCTTGATGTTCCTGTGGGAGCTGGCTTGCCGGCGATGAGGCCTGCACTGACAACACAAAGGCTTGGATCAAAGTCAGCTATGGGTCCAGGCTGTGTGAAAACCCCTACGACTGCCTAACCTTCTGATCGTCGAGATCGTGGCGGGGACGATCATGAAGCGATTCATCGAAGGTGAGGCTCGGACGCAAGTCACGCTGCTGCCGGATTGCCTGGACGATTACATCACCGAAGAAAACCCAGTTCGGGTAGTCGACGTTTTTGTCGATGAACTCGACCTTGGGGCACTCGGGTTCGAGGGTGTCGATCCTGCGGCAACTGGCCGTCCGGCCTACCATCCAGCAGTGCTGTTAAAAATCTACATCTATGGCTATCTCAACCGGATTCAGTCCAGCCGCCGGCTTGAGCGTGAGGCAGAGCGTAATGTCGAGTTGATGTGGCTAATTGGCCGATTGGCGCCTGACTTCAAGACGATTGCCGACTTTCGCAGAGACAACGGTAAAGCCATTCGCAGCGTCTGCCGACAGTTCGTAGTGCTTTGCCGCAACCTCAATCTCTTCTCCCAATCGATCATCGCCATCGACGGCAGCAAATTCAAAGCCGTGAATAACCGCGACCGCAATTTCACTCAGGGCAAGGTGAAGGCGCGCATGCAGCAGATCGAGCAGAGCATCGACCGCTATCTAGCGGCAATGGATTCAGCCGATCGGGCAGCGCCGGAAGTGGCCGAGGTCAAGACTGAGCGATTGAAAGACAAAGTCGAAAAGCTGAAACAGCAGATGCAAAAACTCAAGGACATTGAGACGCAGCTTCTAAAACCCTGCCGAGGGTAAGCACCGAGATGAGCCTTCACGTGCTCGCCTACAACCTCAAACGGATGATGAGCATCTTTGGCATCGCAGGACTACTTGAGGCGATCAGGGCGTAAACCCCGTCGCTTGCTGGCCCGCAAACAGCTATATGGGCCGCTGACGCGGCCCATATAGCACTACAAATGTCGTTTTCGCTGGGTAAGGCTATTCACGCTCTCGCCTGCTAATTCCATAGGCAATCCTCGCGACTTTCAGTTTTCAACGTGTTTACTGCGTTTTCACACAGCCTAGACCCAAAGCGGCCATTGCCGAGCGGCAGCAGTAGGTCCAACCAGTTCCGTTTTACAGCCTGAGTATTGGCTGTCACCTTTGGACGCTCACCAAAGCCCGACAATACAACTTCCGGATAACGGTGTTGGCTTTGGGGCGGAAGGGCTAGGCGCGAATACCTGCGGTGGGCTGACCTCCTACAGGTTTGAGCACGTGCTAGCTAGACGAACCGCTGCGAGATGATTACGGCTGATGATGGGCACAAAATCGCGATGGCAACGCGCTGAATGTCGAGTGCGATCACGCGTCCGTAGAGTCTGTAGGCCGTTTTAGCACCCCGCGCAACAGCAGGTCGAACGCCTGGCTTGCCTGCGCCAGCCGCGTGTCGCCGTTCTCGGCCTCCGCGATCCATACCGTCGCTTCCGCCAAACTGCCGTATATCAATGCGGCCAGCGCTTGAGCCTGCGCCTGGACAAGCACACCCTGCAGCACCAGGTTCTCGATCAACTGGCGCATCGACTCTATGCAATGTCGCTGGGCCTCAGGCGAGCCGCCGCCCAACACCGCTCTGGCGTCGCGCAGCACGATGCGCTGAATCTCGGGCTCCAGCGCCATCTCCAGATAGGCGCGGCAGCGTTGGCGAAAACCGTCCCAGGCGTTCTCGGCGGTGTCGGTGATAGCACGCAGGCGCTCGTCCATTTCGGCGTCGAGCTGCTCGACGACAGCCGCCAGCAACCCCTTCTTGTCACCAAAGTGGTGGTACAGCGCCCCCCGAGTCAAACCCGCCCGGGCGGTCAAATCGTCCATCGAAGTGTGCGCATACCCTAGCTCGCTGAACATCTGGCGGGCGGTGACCAGCAACAGGGCCCGGGTTTCTTGCATTGCGGCGCGGGTGCGACGAACCATCAAGCTATTCCTTGTCTTCAACAGCATGGGGTGGGCAAAACGTGTTCATGCCTCGCGCGCATTGTCTTGGGCGCGAGGCGCACTGACAAGCCTGTCGCCTCGTCGCGCGCCGAGCGAACCTCAGTTAGCATGGCCCGTCGCCAGCCTGAAGCCGATCAAAACGAATACGACGCCTGTTGGGCCCGGGCGCGCATGCGCTGGTAGCCCCAGAGCGCGACCAGCAACACTGCGGCCCCAGCGGCCAAGGCCACATTGAATCCGGCCTTGGCGCCCCATGCATCAACCACCTGCCCAGATGCCGCTGCGCCGCCGGCCACGCCAACGTTGAGGCCGGCGAGCAACCAGGTCATGCCTTCGGTCAGCTTGCTTTCGGGCACGATGCGCTCTACTAGAGACATCGCAACGATCATGGTCGGGGCAAAGAACAGGCCAGCGATCAGCACGGCGCCGGCCAGCCCGACAATGTTCCCCGCCAGCAGCAGCGGCAAGGTCGTCGCCGCGGTCGCCAGCCCGCCCAGCAGGAGCAGCTTATGTAGCGGGGTATCGAGTTTCAGCGCACCGAACACCAGCCCGGCGACGCAGGAACCGATCGCATAGCAGGACAGCACCACACTTGCCGCGGCCGGCATGCCCATCTGCTCGGCGAATGCCAAGCTGACGATGTCGACGGTACCGACGATCACACCCATGGCGACCATCAGCAAGGTCAGCAGGCGCACGTCGGCCACTCGAAACACCGAATTGCTGCCTTGCCCGGTGACGGCTTCGGCCTCTACCGGCGGCTCGGTGCCGACCTGTACCACCAAGGCGAACACGCCGATGGCCAGGAGCACGGCGGCAGCCAATGGCCCGGCCTGCGGCAGTACCGCCATGCTCAGACCCACCGAAATCGGCGGACCGGCAATGAAGGTAACTTCGTCGAGAACGGTTTCCAGCGAGTAGGCGGTCTGCAGTTGCGCCTTGCCGCGGTAGATCGCGGTCCAGCGTGCGCGCACCATCGCTGACATGCTGGGCATGAAGCCGGCAAGCGCGGCCCCGATGAATAGCGTCCACTCCGCCAGCCGCCAATAGCTGCAAGCCAGCAGCATGAGGATGCCCAGCACGCTGAGCCCGGCGGCGGCTGGCAATACCCGACGCTGGCCATGGCCGTCGACCAGGCGCGAGATCTGCGGCGACATCAGCGCATAGGTCAGCACGAAGGTGGCTGCCACGGCACCGGCCAGGCCGTAACTGCCGGTTACTTGCGACAGCATGGTGATGATCCCGATACCGGTCATGGGCAACGGTAGCCGGGCCAACAGGCCAGCCAGGGCAAAGCCCTTGGCCCCCTTGGCCTGAAACAACTCGCGGTAGGTACTGAACATGCTCGACTCTCCTTATCGAAAGGCCCTTGCGCAGTCCTGCGCTAGGGCACAATTACATACACTGCGTATGATTAGAACCTTATTATCATACGCATTGAATGTAAACCTTCATGATCGGGCCAGATCCCCTTGTGCAGCTCCCCCTGCGCCCTGGCGCGACCAATCGTCAGAAGGGTCAGCATGGTTTCATCATGCTGGCCCAGTGGCCCTCGACGGCTGACCCTGGATGAACCGCGACGCAATCCGTGCCGAGGTCAAACGCAGCTGAAAACGGCTCTCTACATTCCAATCGGCCAGCTCGGTTTCAGAAAAATCCATGTCCGTCGGGTGGGCGGTGAGAGCCCAGAGCGCTCTGTAAAGGGGCTCAATCTGCAAGTAGTGATTGGTTCATAGTTCCGTAGGTACATCCATGACTGCTCATGGCCGAATGCTGCCTTTCTCCACTGGCAGCCATGGGTCGGTTAGCGACGGTCATACCTCGACCGTCGCTATACGCTTTCAGACCTCCGTCTGCTCCGCCATTTGCAATGCGTCATCAACCTCAATACCTAGGTATCGCACCGTGCTTTCAAGCGTCGTATGACCGAGCAGGAGCTGAACTGCTCTCAAGTTCTTCGTCCTGCGATAGATCAGCGATGCCTTCGTACGTCTCATTGTGTGGGTGCCGTACATGGCTGGTTCAAAGCCAATAGCTTTTATCCACGCTTTGACGGTTCGGGCGTACTGCCGGGTGAAGAGATGCGCTGAGGCGTGTAGCCGGTTAGGAAAAAGTCAATCCTCGCAGTGCAGATGGGCTTGATCTATCCAGGCCTGTAGGGCCAGCCGAGTTTGCTCGGTAATCTCAAACTGCACGGGGCGCTGAGTTTTCTGCTGCATCACTATCGCTCGCGATAACTCGTGCCCACTGCACGGCAAGTTGATCGGAGCATCCGGGTCGATTCAATGTGCTTGAGGCGACATGAATGCGAAACAAGCACACCACCTCAATACCGCTAAATCAGTTAGGCATGCGCCGCTCCCGGCCAACCGGCCTGATGCAAGGCTTTGAGCAACGTCTCACAATCCAGTCCCGGCACGGCATGGCCGTTGCTTTCTGTGGTGTCAGCGGCTAACAAGGCGTTGATGATGGCTTCTTCCACCGCCTCGGTGGCGGCTAGGAACAACTCGCTGATGTGGTCGTTGTTGACCATGCTCAGGTTGTCGGTGGTCGGTGCGCGCTTACTCTCATAAGCGGCCGGCGGCACCTGATTACCGGTGGCAAAGGCGATAAAGATGTCACCGCTGTGGTCTTCATTACCGCCACCGGTGCGGGCGAGGCCGAGGCTGGCACGTTGCGCCAGGCGCGTACATTGGTGCGGCAGCAACGGCGCGTCGGTGGCCAGGCAAACGACTATAGAACCCATGCCCGGGTGCGGCAGCGAAGCCTTGAGAAACGGCGAGTCGGCCTGTTCCATGAAGCGTCCGACCGGGTAGCCGTCGACGCGCAGTTCGTTACGGATGCCGTGGTTCGCCTGGACGATGGCACCAACCGTCCAGCCACCCTGAGTGCAGCTCAGACGTCGTGAAGCGGTACCGATGCCACCCTTGAACTCGTGGCAGATCATGCCGCTTCCGCCGCCGATCGCGCCTTCGATCACGGGCCCACTCACCGCATTACTGGCGGCATCGGCCACATGTTCGGGTTTCACATGGAAACCGTTGATGTCGTTGAGAAGGCCGTCATAGGTCTCCAGCACCACCGGCATGTTCCAGTAGAGACGGCCGTCATCCGGCTGTTGTTCACGGTCCAGCACAATCAGTGCATCGCGCACCACGCCCAAACTGTGGGTGTTAGTAAACGCGATGGGGCTGGTCAAAAGACCTGCCTCGCGAATCCACTCCAGACCCGTGGCGTCGCCGTTGCCGTTCAACACGTGGACGCCGGCAAAGCACGGTTGCTGACTGGTGGAGCCGGCACGGGGTTCGATGACCGTTACCCCGGTCAGGATGTCACGGCCGTTGCTCGTGCACCCTCGCACATTGCTGTGGCCAACCCGTACACCCGGCACATCGGTGATGGCATTGAGGGGGCCGGGTTGCAGTTGGCCAAACTGAATGTTCAGGTCGCGAGCGCGTGGCTTCATCGTGTCTTTCATGTTCACTTTCTCTTGTTTTGATTGGCTTGGTGACGGGGGGCAGGTGAACCATCGGCAGAACCGAGCCTGCTGATCAATTGCCGGTCTTTACCGTGTTCCACGCGCGGGTCCGAATGCGCTCCATCTTCAGCGGCAGTGGTTCCAGCGGAAATAGCGTGGCCAGCACTTCCTTGGAGGGATACACACCTGGGTTGTCGCGGATCTTCCTCTCGATAAGCGCGGTGGCATCCTTGTTGGCGTTCGGATAACTCAGGTAGTTGGATGACTGAGCGATGACATCAGGGCGCAACATATAGTTGATAAAGGCCAGTGCTTGCTCCGGGTTCGGCGCATCGTTGAGTTGCACTAGGCTCTCCACCCACACCGGCGCACCTTCGCGTGGAATGCTGTAGACCAGGTTGCGATGGTTGCCAGCCAGCTCGGAGGCTTTTTGCGCGTCGGAGACACCACCTGCCCAGCCCAGCACGACGCAGACGTTGCCATTGGCGAGATCAGTGATGAATCTGGACGAATCGAAGTAGACGATATGGGGACGCAGTTTCAGCAGCAGTTCCTGAGCTTTCTTGTAATCGTCCGGGTTCCGGCTGTTGTATGGCAGCCCAAGGTAGTGCAACGCGATGGGAATAACCTCGCCAGGAGCGTCCAACATGGCCACGCCACATTGACTGAGTTTGGCCAGGTTTTCTTCTTTGAAAATCAAATCCCAGGAATTGACTGGCGCCTCGGGGCCGAGTATCGATTTAACTTTGTCCGCGTCATAGCCGATACCAGTGGTCCCCCATAAATAAGGGGCCGCATAGCTATTTCCAGGATCGTTGCTCTGCAACTTGGCGAGGATGTCGGGATCAAGATGGGACCAGTTGGGTAACGCTGAGCGATCCAGTTTTTTCAGCACACCGGCCTTGATCAGGTTCGGTAGCAGGTCAGCACTGGCGACCACTACATCATAGCCGCTGCGACCAGCCATCAGCTTGCTTTGCATGACGTCGCTGTTGTCGAACACATCGTAGGCAGCGCTGACGCCAGCTTCTTTCTGGAAGTCTTTTACCGTGTTCGGGGCAATGTAGTCATACCAGTTGTAGATATGAACACTGGGCTTTTCAGCTTCACCGGCCTGGGCGCAGGCCAGGCCGAAACTGAACAGGGCAACCAGCACGAATTGCATGTAACGAATGGCTTTCATGGAGATGCTCCAGAGCGTTAGCGCCGCGTCTAGGGATACCAGCACTGCGCCTGCTAGTTGTGAGTTATTGTTGTGGCAGCGCCGACACCGGCGTGAAGACGAAACAAGCGCAATGCTGTGCTTACACCGCCAGGCCTGATTCAGGGGATCAGGAGTTCACGTCGACCATCACTTTGCTCAACCTGGTCGCCGCTCAGGAGCAGGCGGCGGTCACTGAGGTAGTCATAGTCGTGCCGTGCGGTACTGATCAGGTCGAAATCCAGCTCCACCACATGCCGGCACTCTTCGCGCCCCGCTTCATATAGCGTGCGACCGAATGGATCGATAGCGGCACTCCCACCAGCAAAAACGAGGCCTTCGTCGCCGTCGCCGACTCGATTGACCATCACCGCGAATGCCTGGTTTTCCTGAGCGCGAGCCAAGATCGCGGTACGGTGAACAGGGCCGTATGGATCCATGTTGCCGTTAGTGACCAGGATCAGTTCGGCGCCGAGCTGGCCGAGTGCCCTAGCACTTTCCGGAAACTCAATGTCGTAGCAAATCAGCATGCCGACACGGATGCCCCTCCAGAGCGCAGTGGCATAGCGGTCTCCTGGTTGGAACAGCCCGCGTTCCGACGGCCAAAGGTGAGTCTTGCGATACCTCAGGGCGATACCTTGTGGGGTTACCAGCAGGGATGTGTTGTAGAAGGTGCCGGAGTCGTTCTCAGCCAGGCCGACCACCACTGAGACGTTCCGTTCGCGTACGGCGCGCTGCACAGCCTGTACACTGGGTCCGTCAAGGGGCTCGGCGATTTGGGTGAGCTGTTGCGCGCTGGCAAACCCCATCAGCTGCGTCTCTGGAAAAATCAGCAGGTCGGTATCCACTGCGCAAGTAGCGATGGCGTGCAGGGTACGCTCCAGGTTATAAGCAGTATCGCCATCGCGACCGGTAAGTTGCACAAGCTCAATCTTCATCGGTGATCCTTTCACGTGTAGGTGGACTCGCAATCGCCAAACTGAACAGCACCCGCCAGGGCTGAAATGGAGTATGGAGAGCCATAAAACGGAAAGTAATCACTTCGATGGGGTAACCCCTTATGGGTAGAAACGTGAGCATTACATTGCAGGACATGGCCTGGCACCAGGCAATTGGCAGGCTGGTTGAAGCACTTGACCGTCCTAATTTCTGGCTGGCCTTGGTGCGTCTGCTGGATGGATACATTCCAGTGGACAGTTGGGTTGTACTGATTTTCAGCAATGGCCGTCCGCAGGTGCTCGCAGAATGCCCAGGCAAGGAAGGCGGTCCAGACCCGCTCTTTCAGGATTATCTCAAAGGGCTGTATCTGCTCGACCCCTTCTACCTGGCCAACCGGGAAGCACCGCAGAACGGTTTGTACTGGCTAGCCGACGTGGCGCCGGAGTGCTTCGAACAAACCGACTACTACCAACGCTACTTCCGCCTCAATGTCGTTGCCGATGAAGTGCATATCAACGTCCAACTCGACGCGGAGCGCACCCTCAGCCTGTCGCTTGGAAGTGAGGGTCGTTTCAGTGCAGAGCAGATCGCCCTGCTCACACTCGTCCAGCCCTGGGTTGCCGCCCTGATGCGTCAGCGCATGGCATTCGAGCGGGAGGCGCTGGAGCAGAACACCTCGACGCCACCAAGCTGGCAGAGCTGGCTGGACTCCACTGACCAGCATTTGGACACACGGCTCTCCGCCCGCGAACTGGAAGTCGGTCGACTAATGCTCAGTGGCTGCTCGAACAAGGAGATCGCGCGCAAACTGGCGATTTCCGCCGAGACTGTAAAGGTCCACCGCAAGCATATGTACAGTAAACTCGGCATTAAATCTCAGTCCGAGCTGTTCTCACTGTTTTTGAGCGCGCAGACCTGAAGTCGAAGTTTCATGATGGCGTCGGCCCTCAGGACAATCGGCTTTGTCGCAGCCCGCTTCACTTCAGGCAAATGCCTACCCGTCTCTCAAAGTCGGGCGTTACTGCGCAAAGACTCAACGACAGCTCTGGGTCGAAAGCTGCCGGTCGTGGATGGCTTCTTTCGACCTATTACGGCCCTTCAACTACCGTCTCAGCAGCACTCGTCAATCTGGATCCCGGAGCCTTTGAGTCTTTCGCATAAGAATTTCAGTGCTCGCTGGAATACCGGGTGGCAGTCGGCGTAAGGAAGGTCATTAAGCGAGGCCCAGAAAAATTCGAACAAGTGGCCATGGTCATCCAGTGCTTGATGAGCCCAGCGTTCAGGCAGATCTTGCCTTGGGCGGCAAAGGTGAAACGACCATATCTGATCCAGGTGATCAGCTTTCCAGCACCCCAGATCTATCTCAACCATAGCGTCATTGATACCAGACTCTTCGGCCAGCTCGCGCAAGGCAGCCTCGCCAGGGGTTTCTCCATGCTCAATAGTGCCTTTCACCAGTTGCACCCCTGCCAAGGGGTGTTGAAACAGGAGAAGCCTGGTCGGCAGCATAGACGAGAGCACTACAGGGCAGGCCTTGTCGGGGAGCATTGCAATTTCCATATGCGGCGTGAAAGGCTGCCCTTAATGCCATAGGGCCAAGCGCGCTGGCAACTACATTGCAAACCACGGGCAGAGCCTAGGCACTGTCTGCCATCCGAAAGCACAGGTTGACCGTTGTACCCTTATGTTTGCCAGTGGCCAGGCTAGCGTGGCCGCCAAAGCGCTGCATGATCAATTTCACCAACATCAAACCGATTCCAAAGCCTCCCTGCTTGATCGCGCAACGGGGCCGGAACAACGCCTTCTGTTGCGCAGCAGTCAATCCTTTGCCGGTGTCCTGCACGATTATGTTCAACCGTTTGGGCGAGCGCTGATTGATTGTTATGTACAAAACTCCCCCGTCTGGCATCGCCTCTATCGCGTTGGATACCAGGCTTTCCAATATTTGAACGAGCAACGGGTGATGGCCTGTGACCGGCAGCGTGCTGATGGCTGAAAATTCTACGTGCACATTAGCGTTGCTTAATGGCAGTTCAAAATTTCGCAAGGCTTCAAGTACTGCATCTACCGGGTCGACCTTGCCGATTTCACCCTTCAGCGAGGTGGAGGCAACATGCAGCTCCTTGATCCACTCTGACATGCAATCGACTTGGTTGATGATGTCCCCGATGTTCTTGCAGGCGGCTTGAGTGCCGATCTCCAGGGCCAACTCGGCACTGGAGCGGACCGCGGCGAGCGGGTTGCGTAAGTTGTGAGCTACGACGCTAGTCACTTCGTTAAGCAAAGCGGCCATTTCGTGGTCGATATTTTTTTGAGTCCTGGAAGGAAACAGGTTGCCAAGCCTACCGGTAAAGGAGAGCAGGCCAAGGTAGATCAACGCGGCAGCAATCGAGCAGGCCAACCATACCAGCAGGTAACCCGATCGAGTATGGGCCAGCCAACCAGGGGGCTCTGTATAGAATTCCACGACTGCGGGTACCTCCCCCGCTTTGTTGACGAGCGGGATGTAATGCTCGATAAACAGGTTGCTTGGCTTTCGCATGAACTGCTGTTCTTTGCGATTTTCTTTTACCTGGCGATAGCTTGCAACGACACCACCCTTGCCAGACTCAGTGCTCTCCAGTTCGTCGTTGTCTGGGAATTGCTGGCCGATCAGTTTTGAATTGCTGGACCAAATGATGACTTTGTCGGGGGCATAGACATTGATCAATAACGTGTCCGACTGCCTGGCAATACTGCTCAGGCTCTCAAAAAACAGATTGCGCGATTTCTGACGATTGATCCGGTTTTTTGGAGACAAGCCCCTGTCCGCACGCGAGTCAAGGATGTCGCTTGTTTGATACCCCGGCAGCCCCGTGCTACCCGTATCCACTGCGCCCAAGGCCTGGATGAACTTGGCCGTGAGTGTTGTACTTTGTTCGGTGCTGATACTGACCATCACGCTGGTGGCAATCAGCCCAACCAGGGCGGCGACTGAAATGATACGGGGCCCAATGGGTAGCGAGGGTCTTAGCGCGGATTTGAGTTTCGCCCAAAGCGAGGCGCATTTTTCCCGACGGGTATGTTCGAAAGCCGAGGTTGGCGGGTTGCTCTCGTGAGTCTGCTGCATGCGCTTCACCTCGAGATTGTGAGAGAACACTCTGCACTGCAATTTCGATCATGAAACAAGCACGCACCATGCCAGGCTCGATAGCCTCTGGCACCGGGGTTCAGGCTCAGGCGCGCCGAAGGCGTAACCCAGAAATACCCTTATTTGGGGGATTTTTGGGCTACAGCCACCCAAACGAGGGCTTTCGGGGGTTCAGGCGGGGAAGTGGGTTAACCAATGCCGGGCAAGCATAAAGCGCATTGGCTGCCAAGGTATCATCGGCAAACAAGGGGCCAATCTTGCAGCCTTCCCGGCAGCGCCTTGCTACGCCATAGCCACTGAGCCTGCCGTCACGCTGGCAACCTACGGCGAGTGCATCGGCCTGGGCTATCCACCCGCTCAGGAAGGTTTCGCGTGGAGCGGGGAAGCAGGTGCGGTCGTAAGCGACAACCTCATCGAACGGGAAAGTGGCCAACGGAACAATGTCCTGGTCGTCCAGCTGCAACGTCGTTGGGCGTTTGCTGACACTGGCACGAAAACGCAGGTTGCGATACCTGGCACCAGGGTGGCCATGCCACCCCGATGCAGATCAGGAGCAGTTAGCGGTCTTTGTCCCACTGCGGGTTATCGCGTTGCGATTGCTGACCGCCCATGCGGTCTTTATCAGTCAGGTTCTGCTTGTCGGTTTCGCTCTGCTCAGGGCGGCCACCTTTGCTCCCACTATCGCGAGAGCGGTCCCAGTCCTTGTTCATTTTGTCCTCAGGCTTCTGCCCTGGCTGATTCCCACCTTGTTGTTGCTTGTTCGGCATACCACTACCCGCACCTTGGCCGCCTTGTTGGCCGGATCCAGCAGTATTGTTGCCCATGCCGGTGTTGGCATTGCCTTGGTTGCCGCCCTTGTCTTGATTATTAGCCATGATCGCTTACCTCAAGTCAGACACAGAAAGGCCTGTGTGTTCGTACGACTGCGGTTGCCCTGAAGTGGATGTATGTATTTGCGACTTTTCGGATAAGCGATACGAAATGCAGTTACCTGATACTGAGCTGCGCTAAATACCGATGTGCCGTTGGTTCAGGTCATGATGGGCAGGGCCTGGTCGCTTATCAGCAGCGTTGAACCTTGCCGCTTGTGCCCCACTCCACCTATGACAACCGTGACTTTCTCAAGCCCATGAATAGGTGTCCCATGAACGCAATCGAATTGTTGGTCCAGGACCATCATCTGGTCAGAAAGCTGTTGGAGGAGCTGTCCTCGACTACAGAGCGCGCAGTGAAGAAGCGTGCCGAACTGCTTGCGCGAATCAAGCAGGAGGTAAGCATCCACACGGCACTGGAGGAAGAAATCCTTTATCCGGCGATCAAGCAGGCCGGCAATAAGGAAGTAGCGAAGATGTACTACGAAGCCAAGGAAGAGCACCGCACGGTCGATTCGCTGGTGATACCCGACCTGCTGCATACCGAAACCGGCACCGTGGAATTCGCCGGGCGGGTCAAAGTGATGAAGGAGCTGCTGGAACATCACATCGAGGAAGAGGAAAGCGAACTGTTCCCCACCGCCAGAAAACTGTTGGGCAAACAAAAGCTGGAGGAAATGGGCCATGCCATGGAGGCGCAGAAAAAACTGCTCAAGGGCGAGCAACGCGCTGCCTGACCCCAGCCTGCGCGCAAGCGGTGCGATAGCCCTGTGGGAGCGGGCGCGCGCGAAGAATCCAACGCGGTGCATGGCACCGGCTACGCCGGTGTTCACGCTTGCTCGTTCAATGGGCGGGAGTACGCAAGCGTTCAAACGCATAGTCCGCAACGCGCCTGCGTGTTCCTATCCTCCTTCCGCCGCTCGCTGGTGCCCAAAAGGCTGATGCCCCCACGGCCAAGCCATTCAAGCCAGTTATTGCGCGGCGGTTGGCGCAGGCTCATCGCTGACCCGCAGCAGCCCCCATATACCGCCCAGATTGCCGAAGGCCGCGTAGTCCCGATACAGGTAGTCGCCAGGTACCGCGTTGGCCCCCCCTGCACTCGGGAACATGAAGCTGAAATGCGCTGCCGGGAGTACGCTTTCCTGTGCGCCGATGTACATGGCCATGGGGTTGTAGCCAAAGCGCACCGAACCGATACCCGCGTCTTTCATTGGGAAGCCCCAGAGGTCCACTCTTTGCGCCTGAAACGGGTTGAACGCCCAGACATGTCCATCGAGCTGGAAGGTCGCGCCACGGCTCCCACCCGAAGGCATCAGCACATGGGTGCGGAACGGCTGCCCCGGCTTGACTCGCAGTATCGGTGTTACCGGGTCGCCGCCAACCAGGGTATTGCTGTAGGCCATGTGGGCGTTCGGGACGGCGCCCAGGCCGTTGCCACCCGCCTGGCCGAACGGTGCATCAGGCGCACGGGCAAACCGGTACCACAGGGGCTCGCTCTTGTAGTTGATGGCCATGTCCGAGTTGTCTTTCGGGTCGTTGGGAATGCCCGGCCCTTCGGACGACATGTTCTCCACTGGCAAGCCGTTGGCCCAACGCATGTTCAGGGATTTCTGCCAGACCATGATGAAGTCGCGATAAAGGCTGGCCCCCGGCGCCTGCACCGTAGCCGACGCTCTGGAAGCCACATCCTCCTGCCAGGTGGCACCCGCCGGCGTCACCGACATGGCCGCCACCAGGCCTTTTTGCGGTTGCTTGATCGGGTCGGCCGGCATCAGGTTGAGGCCACCGAACTCGATGGGGGTCGCCTCGATCGTGTCGACGTTGCGCCCCAGTTGCGACCCCACCGGCTGACCGGCGCGCTCCAGGTGCCCGGCGTAGTACTGGTAGGTCCGGCTTGGCCAGGCACCCGTGTTGCCTACCCGTGGCGCCACCGTCTGCACCGGGTTGCTGCCGACGTTGAAGCCATCCGACTTGCTCACGTCGTAGGTCAGCAGTTGGGCGTGCAGGCCAACATGGCTAGAGGGCCGCATCAGGTTGTTGTTGAATGTGGTAGAGCCTTGCGCACCGGAGCGGTCACGCTTGACCGTGCCTTGCATTACCGCGTAGTTCGGCAGGTCCGGCATCACCAAGGGCAGGCGGTTTTCCAGGGTGATATTGATGCAATCGCCGGCGGCGGCGCGCAGTACCAGCGGCTCTACGGGCACCCCGGGCTTGAGCTTGCCAGTAACCGGGTCCAGATCGGCCTTGCGCACATACAGGATGGCCGTTGGGTCGTGCAAAGGGCCGGCCTGCCCGCCAATGGTGAAAGTCTCGCCATCTTCAGGGTCGAAGATCGTCACCAGCGGTACATTCACCGGCCTTGGGTTGTATACCAGGGTGCCACCGAGTGTGTTGAGCGGGCCGCCGACATGCTGGCCGGCACCTGCCGGGTCGCCGATGGCCAGGCCCAACGGGTTGGCGAGGATATCGTTGGCCAGCGCTGCAACCACTTCATAGTTACGCTGCACCGTTGTCCGATTGCCGACGCCACTTGGATTAGGGCTGACACGCGGACACACACCATTGAAATTGACGGTGTTGCGCGCGGCCACCGGCCTGGGGTTGTTCGGCAGCGGGAACAGGTCACTGCGGCTCAGCGAGTAGTTGCGCATGATGCCCCACAGGCCGCTCCAGTAGCCCTCCAGGGAAGCATCCATGGAATACAGGTAATCACCGGTATCGCTGGCCGCACTGGACATCATCGCTACAGGTGCCATGAAGCCTAGCTGCTCGGAGATCGCCACCATTTGCGACGCCTTCCAACCGGTGTTGGAGCTATTGCCGAAGCCGCTGCCCGAATGCAGCCATTTCACGCCGTGCAACGTCAGGTTGTGCTCCTCTTCGTGGCCACCGGCATTCACCCGCAGGCGCACGTTGTCGCCAGTATAGGTGCGTAACATCGGCGTGAACGGATCGCCCGGCATGTCCCCCCGGTTGATATGTTTGGGCAGTACCGTTACCCCGCCGGTGGGGCCGGTCGCCGCAGTGATCGCGCTGGGGGCCAGGTTGAGTGCCGGGATCGCCCGGTCGGTACGGCTTTGCAGGGCATAGGCCAGGTCACCGGCCAAACCATCGGCCTGCATGCCGCGCTTGCCGTCTGGCGCCACCTTGGTTGGGTCGTAGATGCGCAGGCCGAGGGGCTCATGGCGGTAGTTGACGACGAAGATGCCAGGGTCCGAAGCCGAGATCGCTTGCGGGCATGGCCGCGATGGGCAGGTCAGCAGTTGGCCACTGGCAACTTCCACGACGGACTCCAGCAGGTTGGCGGCTGCCTTGCGCGCAGGCGGGTTGATGGCGTAGCGGAAGCTGTCCGCTGTGGCGGGGAAAGCTTGCGCATCGGGTATGCCATTGGGGCCTGCGCCAACGTAGACTCCGGCCTCATAGGCGTGCTGGAAGTCGCTGAACTCGAGGAAGAACTCGCGGTAACTGTCGTTCTTGTTGTCTCCATTGAGATCACCGGTTTCTATTACGGCTTGCCAGGAAGTCGGGCCACCGTCCTGGCGCCCGCCACCGTTGTACAAGGCTTCGCCAGTTTCGGCGTGGTACCACTTGGAACCGGCAGGCTCGGCCAGCACGGTGGCGTACATGCCAACTTGCTGGTGGGTCGAAGGGCCAAGGTGGTCATGGGTAAAGATATTGCCCAGGCCGCGATCGATGTTGTGCACGTTCACCACGGGGTCGGCGAACCACCGTTGCAGCGTGGTGCGCGCACCCAGCCAGTCCGCGCGATTGAATCGCCCGAAGTAAGGGTGCTGCTTGGCCACGGGACAGTCCCCGGTGCCTTCGCGTGGGTCGCTGTCCTTGCAATCGTTGAACCGGCGAATTGCGTGGATGCGCTCGACCACGGTGGACGGTGAGAGCACGCCGTCCTCGTAGTTCCAGCCATTGGCCGAGCCATCGGCGGCAGTCAGGTCCCACTTGGGCAAGTGGATGTGCTGGCCGATGACGTCGGTTGGCGTGCGCACCTGGTAATCGTCGAGTTCGTAGACTGACGGCACCAGGTTGGTGTGCTGGTACATGGTGCAGTCGAAGGTGTTCATACGCATCACCAACGGCTCAGGTGGGCGCTGCTTGTTGATCACCGGCCACGCATCCTCCCACAGGGTGAGGATTCGGGTTTGCGGGAAGTGGTAGCCGATCTTGTTGAACACGGCGTCGAACTGGATATTGGCGCCTTTGTAAACGCGCGGGTGATCGGCACTGAACGGCGAGGCGCCGCTGAACGACTGGGCGTCGAGACGCTCGCCACTGTTGAAATTGCCGGCTCCGGCACTGCGCGTCAGGCGTTTTTGCTGGTCGTCCATGCACGGTTCGAAAAACGGCGCACCCGCCACGGGAGGCCCTCCGTTGGTCAGGAAGTCACGCGGCAGCAGCTGCCCATTGGGCAGCACGGCGAAGCTGGCATGTGATGGCTTGGCGTGGAAGGCCATGGCCGACTGTTCGACCTCGGTGCCCTCCTCGGGGAAATACACCGGCTTGGCGCGTTCCAGGCCCTTGCTCATGTCCAGCAGGCTGGTGGTCACCTGCGCCTCACCGCCAGCCGACCAGCCATCCAGGCCATGACGTGGCAGGCCGCCATCCCAACCACCGGCCTGGGCCGGGTCCAGAGCCGCCCACAGTGCCTTGCCGCTGCCCTTCAAAGCCGTGGCCGTTTGTGCATCGAGCATGTCCAGAGGTGGCGTCGGCGGCCGCTGGCCGACGGTGCTTTCTACGCCGCCGATCCAGAACGGGTAACCTGGGTTTTTCAGGCTGCCATCGGCGTTGCGGTTGGTTTCACTGCGATCGACCAGTGCCAGCGAGCCGACGGCTCTCTGCGTAGCCGGCGTTTCGCTGTCGTCACCCGGTTCCTGGCCTTCAGCCAGCGCTTCACCACTCATTTTGGGAATCACTACCACCTTGCCCGGCATCGGCGGCAAGGCCTTGCCCGGCAAGGGCACGACCGCAGGAATGGGCGTGCCAGCGACGATCTCGCCATCGGGCAAAGCGCGGGCGCCAGAGGCCGGCAAACCACTGCGCAGGGCAAAGGGCTGCGCGTGAAAGTCGTTGCTGCCCGCCTCGGTTACTGCCAGGCGCGTGCCCTGTTCGAACACATCATGGATGCGCCACATGGCCCACATGCCTTGGGCGAAATGCGGGTAGAAATGGCAGTGATAGATCGCATCACCGACCACCCGATTGCGGTTGCCAGACCCACCATTGGCGATTTCGTAGGTGTAACCGGAGCCCGGGCCGACGCCCTGGGCATCCATGTAGTCGGAGTTGTCATCGTTGGGGTTGAACAACCACTGGTGACCATGCAGATGGAAAACGTGTTGCTCGTAACCCACGCTGATATTGCGGAACTTCACCGCATCGCCCAGGTAGCTGTGGGCGACGTTGGAGGGCTCGGCCGGGTACAGCGCCATGCTGGCCTTGATACCGACGCTGTCGGCGGGAGGTACCTGGCCCGGCGCCAGCAGTTCGAGGCCAATGTTGGCCGGCACGTCCACCTGCATCGCGATATCGCCGGTGGTGTGTGCACTGAGGAAGAATTCCTCATAGGCGCAAGATAGGCAATCATGCATGGGCCCGACACCCACCCGGTTGGCGATGACCTCGGCGCCCATGCCACCAGAACCATAATTGACCATGAAGGCGTCGCGAGTCGGGTCGAGCATCTGGCCGAACACCGGGTCGCCCCAAAACCCTGGAAACGCCTGGACAACAGCGGACTGGTCATGGAACACCGCAGCAAAATCGCGGAATGGCTCCAGGCGATTGGGGAGGCTGGGGTTACGCTTGCCCTGGCTTTCAAGTGGATAGGTTGCCGGTGGGAAACTGCCATCGGCATTGGGCCCCATGATCACTGCGTCTGTATTGCTGGCAATGATCTCGCTGCCGTCGACCATGCTCAGGATCGGTTTACCTGCCTTGCCTTCCGAGATCCAGGGTTCAAGCACCGGGTAACGAGCCTGATAGTCGATGATTGGCTGGCCGGCCGGTGTTCGCCCGCGCGTGGCCAAGCGCATCTCTTCTTCGCTGACTGTGTTTTGATAGGCTTGCCCGCCTTTGGGCAGCACCACAACCTGGGCGAACAGGCCGTTGCCGACGTTGCCGGAAGAGCCCTCGCTACCGAAGGTGGCGCCATGACTGGTCGCCGCGAAAGTGCCTTCGCGTTCGGCGTAAAGGGTGTAAGTACGGCTTTGCCCGGGCGCCAGCAAGGTGTTGTCGTTGCGTCCACTGTTGGCGGAAATATCATTGATCGATCCAAGTGCCTGCAAGCCGTTGACCTGGAAACCCACATGGCGGTCGGCGACTTGCGCGTCGACGTGCAACTCGCCGTTGGCGGCATTCTCGTGGTCGCTGCCCTGGCCATTGGGGTTGGCCTGGAACGCCAGCAGGTTCTGCAGGTTGACCGTCAAACAGTCTCCGGCAGCCACCCGCAGTACCAATGGGCGCGGCCGCTTGTCCGGGCGCAAGGTGACTTGACCGGGTGTGGCGCTACCGCCTTGGGTGATCAACAGCCCATTTGTGTCGACCACATCCCCGCGCAGGGCATACATCATGCCGTTGGGGTTATGCGCACCGAGCCGGTTGAACATCAACGGCTGGTCCATGGCCACCACATTGGCCACCAGGGTGCGCTGGCACTGCACCGCCGCCTCGGCCAGTTCACCACCCGCGAACCATACGCCTGCGAGCAAAGCCAACCCTTGCGGCCTCCTCAACCAGCAACGTATGCGATTCAGATCGATTTGAGCGTGTGCGCGGATCATTTGGGCGGGCCTCCGAGTCAGCACAAACAGGGCTGGCCTCGGAACTCGCAAATATCGCGCCAAAAATAAAAAAGTACCAATTCAACCAGTTGCGAAGTTGCCACCCACAATGGGGAAAAAGATACTCATCCCCTGCCCGCTCCCGCCCCCGAACTTGTTTCAAATTATGTATGAAAAACCGGCATGCACGCGCGCGCGAATAGTTGTCACAGAAGTGTCATCAGTTACAAAAAATCGGAATGGTATCGCCTACCGTATCACCGGCGAAACAGACGAAGGCCTTGACGGCCGCATTCCGCGCCCGAGATAACGTCCCCCACCACTGGGTGTAATCCCCCATTAGTAGCCGTTTCGACAAGAATGAGCTTCGATCCGCCCCCCTTCCGGACCCGCTTTCAAACAATAAAAACGCAGGATCGAACTGCACTATTGCAGCATGAAATACTGGCAATCCTCAGTAATCGTCGAACTACCTGCGCCGCTCTAACGCGGCGGAAATCATTACCAAACCAGTGACCACCCAAACTCATTTCGACGCAAGTAATTTGCTGGCGATATCGCTTCTACAACTTTGCCGAGCATTAAACAGGCACGATCGTTGCTGATGCCGATTCAGACCTTTTCTGACCGAGCTGCACCACCCAGCGTGCGTCATTTACAGAGGACTGAATCATGCACAACAGATTGACCCTACTGGCACGTTCGATCCTGCTTGCGTCGTTGAGTGGCGGCTCGGCGCAGGCAGGCCTCTACGCCGTAGACCCGGGTATCCCAGGAGAGCGCCCATACCCTCTCGATAGCGGGAACAAGACGGGTTACGCCGCGTGGTATCAGGACACCCATGGCCGGGCCCTGGACCTGTGCCTGAGCAAGGCCGTCAGTTCGCGCACGGCACCCACGCCCGGGGCGCCGGCATACATGTGCGTCCTCAACCCCGCACCTGGGGAGTTTGATGACACCCAACCCATCGTCTTCCCTACCAACTATCCAGATGAAACCTTCTGGTACGCCGCCGACGGCGCCATTACCGACGCCGCCAGGGGCATCGACATGACCTACGTCGCGGCCATCGAAGCCGCGTTCAACGGCGAGGTCGCTGACGGTCACCAACTGAGCTTCGCCCGTATTCGCATTCGGGTGGATGTGCCCGTAGCCGGCGTCTACACCGTCACCCACCCCTATGGCGTCGACGTGTTCAACGTCACACCGGAAGAGTTCGCCGACACCGGTGGCACCCGGGCAATCAACATGACCCGCGATATCGGCATCGGCCCAGCCGGCGATTATTACGGCGCGCTGAAGGGAGACATCGGGCCGTTCCTGCGCAGCCTCAATGGCCCTTATACCGAGACCAACCCGGAAACCGGCCAGCAGGAGAGCTACATCGGCGACCCGAATTTGCAGGAGCAGGTGACTGGCAGCCCCTTCAATACCAACTACCTGCGTATCCAGGGCCCCAACGGCATCGATGTTCGCAGCGATACATTCTCCATTTCCGGCAAGCTCAGCGCCGTGGATCTACCGGCCCCTGCCTTGGTCAAGCGTGCCACCTACTCGCGGGGAACCACGGTCGCAGGTGTGGTCGCGCATCAGGATGTCTTCACCATGGCCCCTCCGCCTCCCGGTACGGCCAACTTCCTGGACAGCGCGGGCACTGGCGTGACCATGACCGAAGCCGATTCGACCGGAAGCTGGTATGGCCAGTCGATCGTCAACCCGTCGCTGCCGGCGACCCTGCAAGTGACTGTCGACAACCATCTGGCAATCCCGACCCTCCATCCGCCAACCACCGTGCCTGTGCAACTGACCGACCTGGTCACCATCCGCCGCGCCGAATACAGCCGCAGCTCCGGTCGACTGACCATCGAGGCCTCGACTAGCGACCGTATCACGCCGCCAAAACTGACCGCCTACGCCGGCAGGAGTGGCGCACTGATCGGTGAACTCGCCGGCGGCGCCGACCAGTCCCTGGCACCTAACGCCGGCACCGTCCCGCCGGCGACCATCCGGGTGACTTCGGCGAACGGCGGCAGCGATACAGAAGAAGTGGTCATCGTCCAGTGACCCATCCGAATTCGGATCAAGTGCCAGGAGGTAACATGAACAAGTGGCCACGCTTCATATTCAACACACTGAGCCTGTCCATCGCCATGGTGGGTGGTGCCAACGCGGCGCTGCAGGGTTTCGACCCGGGGCCCTATACCCTCGCCACCGGCCGATTCCCCATGTGGTATCAGGATTTCAACAATGTAAAGCTGGAGCTCTGCCTGTCCAAGACCGTCAGCTCCCGCGCGCCGGGCAACGCAGCTGCACCCGGCTACATGTGCACCATTCCCGCGGAGGGCGGCTTCAACCCCGCCGAGCCCATCATCTTCCCCAACAACTGGCCAGGTGAAAGCTTCTGGTTCACCGCTGACGGCAGCGTCGGCGACAGAACCTTCGGCATCGAGCAGTACGTTGCTGCACTGGAAGCGGTGGCCGGCGAAGGCGAGATTATCGATGGGGAACAGCACAACTTCGCCCGCATCCGTATCCGCGCCGCAGTTCCCACCGCAGGTATGTACACCGTGCGCCACCCGTACGGAACCAAAGTGTACGTCGTTGCTACGCCAGGGCGGCGAGCGATCAACGATACCAGCGACATCGGCATCGCCACGCTCAACTTCTCGGGGGCCTTGCAGGGAGCCATCGGGCCGTTCCTGTATAGCGCGTCTGCCCCCAATAGCCTGACCAATGAAGCCGGCACGGAAATCGCCCGCTTCTTCACCGAGACCAACCCGGAAACCGGCCTGCAGGAGAAGTTCGTCGGCGACCCGAACATCGCTGACCAGGTGCGCGGTAGCCCGGTGCTTGATGCCGAGGGCAACCCGCAGAACTACCTGGAGATCTCCGGCCCTGCGGGCACACTGCGCACCAATCTGTTCACTGTTTCCGGCAAGATCTACGACGACCGCACGCAAACACCGGTAGAAGTGGAGCGCATCACCTACCAGCGTGACAGCAACGGCTCGCAGGTCGAAATATTTGCCGACTCGTTCCGTACCAACAGCAGTACCCAGGCAGTGACGCCAGCTGCATCGACAGTGTGCTACCGCACCACCCTCACCCTTACCGGCACACCACCAGGACCGTGCCTGCCCAACGCGAATCTGCTGACGGACAACAACGGCTACTTCTACACCACCTTCGCCACACCCGCCGCGCCGCCATCGGTGGTGGTGCTGACAGCCAGCGAACTGGGTGGCGAGACCAAACCCACCTCGGTATCACGCACGCCCGTCGATGTGGTGAAAGTCAGTACGGCTCAATACGACCCGGCCAATCACCGCCTGACCATCACCGCAAGCTCCAGCGACAAGGTCCTTAACCCTGGCCTCGTCGCCCAGGGATACGGCCCTCTGCCAGCTGACGGAACGCTGGTGGTCAATGACCTGACCCAGCCACCGGAAAGCGTTACGGTCAAGTCGGCTGCCGGCGGAGCGGACAGCGAACCGGTGACCGTCGCCGGCATCGCCGATGCTGCTCCCGAAAACGAGAAGCCCCTGGCCGTGGCGGATACCGTCAGCACCAATGCAGGTGTACCAATCACCATCAACGTCTTGGCCAATGACAGCGATCCCGACAACAACACGCCGCTGACCATCGGCAGCTTCGTACCGCCGGCGGCAGGCCAGGGTACGGTGGTGCTCAATGGCAGCACCAGCCTGACCTATACACCACCGGCCACCGATGTGCCGCTGCAGGCAACCTTCAGCTACGTCGCCAGGGACAACAAAGGCCTCGACTCTGAGCCGGCAACGGTCACGGTCAACGTGAGCCCGAACCCGGTGCCTGTCGCCAACAACGACACTGCAGCCAGCCAAGGCGGAACGCTGACACTCAATGTGTTGCTCAACGACTCCGGCAGCACGCCCTTGACCGTCGTCATCCTGTCCCAACCGGCGGCTGGCCAGGGCAGTGTCACTACCGACGGCAGCGTGGTGACCTACACCGCACCGCAGAATGTCACCAGTGCCTTTGCCACCACCTTCACCTACCAGGTCCGGGATGCGTTCGGAACACTCTCGGCACCGGCCACCGTCACCGTGCAGGTCACACCCCTGGTAACACAGGAGACCTTGGCAGTGACCAGCGCCGTGGCACGGGCGCGCGCCAACGACCGCTTCACCTGGGACCTGTCCGGCACCTCCTCGGCTGTGGTCGGCAATACCATCACCGTGCAAGTGACAACCGCCAATGGGCTGGTCACGTTGGGCACCGCTACAGTCCCGATCACCGGCCGCTGGCGGTTCTCGACCACCACCACGACCGTGGTACCGAGCGCTGCCCCAACGGTCACGATCCGATCCTCGCTTGGAACCGTGCGCACAGTACCGCTGGTGGTCCAGTAGCAAGTCGCCCCGCCTCCTTGAATCGGGAGGCGGGGCTCAGCGCCTGGGTGCAGATTCGAAAGCAAGCAGTTACGTCAGCCATGGCTTTGTGTTGTCAGTGCAGGCCTCATCGGCGGCAAGCCAGCCCCCACAGGAACATCACCAGCTTTCAGGCCTGCACCAAACTGTGGGAGCCGCGCTTGCCGGCGATGGGCCGCAAAGCGGCCCCAACATTCAGGCGCCTCCATGGGTCGAAAGCCGTCACTCGTGAACAGCCACTTTCGACCCATAGCTGTCCCTCACCGCAGAAATCAAACGACCTTAAGTAGATCCGCAAACCACGCAGTCACACATCTCACTCCAGCGTGAGTGCTGCGTTCAGACTGGTTCACGGGCCAGCTCATTGCGTGTTCACCACCGTTACATGCGTCAATGCAAAAAATAGATTCTGGCGAGAGTCCACCTAGAGCGTGCAAGATCAATCATTCTTCATGCCATCGGGGTGCACTCATGCACAAGGAAACGCCCGTAGTGCTCATCAACGGCCTTATCGGCTGCCTTGATCACTGCTCCCTGCATAAAAGCCTGTGTCCTCTTCCGGTCGTCGTGCCTGACCTTCTCGGATATGGGCATCTGAGTATTGTTACGCCAAGCTGCGTGGACATCCCCTCTCAGATCGAGCACCTCCACCGAGAGATCAGCGAGTGCGCGCCAGCTGGACGAGTACACCTGGTCGGGCACTCAGTGGGTGGGGTTGTAGCAATGCTCTATGCGAGGCGTTATCTGGATGAGGTAGCCAGCATCACAAGCGTGGAGGGCAATTTTTCTCTGAAAGATGCGTTCTGGTCTTCGAGTGTGGCGAGAATGTCTGCGCTAGAAGCAGAGGCTCTGCTAGGAGGATTTCGTGCAAACCCGAGAGCTTGGATGGAGCGCGCAGGGATTGCTTTTAGCCAGCAACGCCTTGAGGTCGCTGCGACCTGGTTGGCTCATCAACCCTCAGGCACGCTGCAAGCCATGGCCCGATCAGTATTGATCGAGACCGGAGGTGATCACTACCGCGATGCATTGAAGACGGTATTTTCTTCTATCCCTGTGCATTTGTTAGCCGGCGAGCGCTCCCGAGCTGAATGGGATGTGCCTGACTGGGCGATAGCACAGTCGGCCGGCATGACGATCATGCGTGAGGTGGGCCATCTGATGATGCTTGAGCAGCCACAGGCATTTGCACAGGAGATTGCCCAGATACTCGATCAGGTCTGATTGGGTTCGTGCACCACTGCCCGGAAACTCAGTCAACTGAAATGCGGCCATCGGGCATAAACGTTCGCAATGGGTCGGATGGCGACGGTCATACCTCGACCGTCGCCATACGTTTTCAAATCTCCGTCTGCTCTGCCAGTTCCAATGCGTCATCGACATCAATACCTAGGTATCGCACCGTGCTTTCAAGCTTCGTATGGCCGAGCAGGAGCTGAACTGCTCTCAGGTTCTTTGTCCTGCGATAGATCAGCGAAGCCTTCGTACGTCTCATCCTATGGGTGCCGTACATAGCTGGATCAAGGCCAATAGCTTCTATCCACGCTTTGACGATTCGGGCGTACTGCCGGGTGGAGAGGTGCGCTGAGGCGTGTAGCCGGCTTGGAAAAAGGCAATCCTCGCTACGGAGATGGGCTTGATGTATCCAGGCGTTTAGGGCCAGCCGCGTTTGCTCTGTCATCTCAAACTGCACGGGCCGCCGGGTTTTCTGTTGCATTACGATTGCTCGCGATGAAACGTGCTCCCCATGAGCAACGTCGCGTACGCGAAGCTTGGTCAGATCGCAGGCTCGTAGCTTGCTGTCGATGGCCAGATCGAAAAGAGCTAGATCACGAATTTTCTCCGCGATTTGAAGCCTTACCCGAATGGCCCAGATATCTTTCAGTCGGAGCGGAGCTTTTTGCCCGACCAATTTTCCTTTGTTCCAAGGACGATGGCTGCTGGTCGAATTAGGATTCATGGTTTGTCCTCCGTTTGAGGGAGGACAAGCATGGTCAGCTCGACCCGGAGGCGCTAACCGACCCTTAGCTGCCAGTCGTGCCTGAGGTGATCTTTGTGGGAGCGGGTTTACCTGCTAACACGGGCGTAGACAGTGCCATCCTAGCCATACCTTCTAGGGGTCGCTTCATGATCGGCCCTACGTGAATGAGCAAGGCAAGCGCACAAATGCGCACAGCCGTTTTCTCTCAGCATGCAACCTCCGCCGCGGTCTAAGCTTAATCAGACATCTTCCGGGGCCCTGCCGCGCATAACCGGCAGCGGGCCGATGAACATCTGCTTCAGGCGTTCACGTCCGATGACACGCGCAAGCTCTGCGATGACGCAATACATGAAGATCAGGGTAATCAGCAGGATCTGAATCGCCCAAAAGCGCGGCCAGTTCATCGACGACCATAACAAGGCGTTGGCGTCGACAAACCCTGGCGCCTCCTTCCAGTAATCATACAGTCGCTCCAGGTAGTGAACGATCAGTGCGACCAAGGCATACATGGCGGTTTTCCAGGCGACATTCCAGATCAGCGGCTTGTCGGGAAAGCGGTTGATGAAGGGCAACATGTCGGCAACGAGTACTGACTTGCCTAGCACCATGGAGGCGATAAGCACTGATGCCGAAACCGGCAGCTCGACCCCTGAGCCCTTTATCATGAGGGTACGAATCAGCGCCACGATGTGAAGGATCACGAAGAAAAATAGGGTCGGGGGAAGCACCTTCAGAAATTCATGTTTGATCTTCAGCATCACGGGTTTCATTGCAGCCTCCTTTGGATAATCAAGCGCCTAGCAATGGCTACCAGACGTAGTGCAAGCGCAGCGTCCAAGTACTCACGTCCGGCGACTTCGGATGTTCCCGTACGATGTCCGAGTCGAGCACCAGCCCACCGGACTAGGGCTCAACATAAAACTATGCCTTCCAGCCAGGAGGACGTACTCCTGCCTGTGTCCTTCCCGTGCCCATGAAAGCGGAGAAGGGCACACTGCCGAATCCTGGCAGTGAGCCCAAACGGTCATTTTTTCAGTGACTGGAACGACTTGACCATGTCCCGCGCCCAACCATCCAGAACTGCTTTGGCATCCTTCGCCTGCATGACCTGGGAGGAGTTTTCAAGGTCGGTACCCGCGCCCTTGCGCACCACCTCAGCGACGACCTGGTTCGAGTTGCCGTCAATGAAGGCTGCTTCAGTTGCAACGCTGGTGTCTTGGTCGCGGATACCCGTGGCAGTGCTGATGCCGGCAGCGATCAGTGCAATCGGGATCACCTCGTACGGGCGCAGCCCCTTGGTGGACGCGCTGACTGCGGTAATGGCCGGGCGAACGATCAGCACATTCGGCCCTGGGCTGGTGGCCAAGGGCAATACTTTGGAGAATTCGTTCTTCAAAGCCTGATCGTAGTACTGGGTAATGCCCGTCAAGGTGTTCTGCGGGACCTTTTCAGTAGGTTGTGGTTTCGGATAGAACTGGCTCGGTTCTATGAAGACACTGCTATAGGCGCTGGCATTGATGCCGGGTTTGATCCAGCGCATGACCGCAGCGCCGCTGGGCGATTTCTCTTCCTTCAAGACGCTGTAGTCTTTGAGAAAACCGGAATACTGATCAGGCTCCACATACTTGCTGGCGCAGCCACCGAGCAGCAAGGATGACAGGCATACGGTTGCGGCAATCGACTTGAGTTTCATACGTTCTCCTTCTCTGATAGCAAATCCTGTACGTCGGTAATCATTCAGAACCGCCAGGTCGCACCACCGCCGACGATATGCAAGGCGCTGTTCTTGTAGGTGCCCGATAGCGTATTGCCCGAACGTGACTTGGTCTGATCGACGTCCATGTCACCCAGCCACACCAGGGTGTAGGCCAGGTGGAGGTCCAGGCCTTCCTCGACTTCATAGTTCACGCCGGTGGCCAGGCGCCAGGTTTCACCCATGGGGTTGTCCACGGTGCGGTCCTTGTCGTCGACGGCGGAGCTGTCATAACCCACCCCGACACTCCAGCGCACTTGCCGGGTGGCTTGATACATCGCGCCCATTGACGCATGCCAGGTGTCCTTGTACTTGCGATCCACCGTACGGCTGACGCCGCCGCCGTTGGCATCGACGTCAACCCCGACATCGCCGAAGTCGCTCCAGTCCTGCCAGCCCAGGCTGCCGAGCAGCTTCCACTGTTGGTTCAGGTCGTGGGCAATACTGGCCGTGACGGTTTGCGGCACGTTCAGGTCCAGTTCCAGCGAATCGACATCAAGGCGATTGAGCCCCGCGTTGATGATGGGGTTGGTGATGTTGCGAACATGCGGGCTGTCCTTGAATTCCAGCTTGACCTTGCTGGTGTAGGCGAGGCCGACAGTGGTGCTTGGGGAAAGCTGGTAAAGCAGGCCAAGATTGACGCCAGTGCCGACGTCGGTGTCCTTGTACTCCAGCTGCCCGTCCGGGCGATCGCGCAAGCCGAGCAGGTTGTTGTTGATCGCCATCTCGGTGCGGTAATAGCCCAGCATGATGCGCGGGCCAATGCCGAACGACAGGTCATCGGTGAACTTGTAAGCCAGGGTTGGCTGGAAGGACACGCCGATGATCGCCGCCTCTTGCGTGAAGTAGCGGCCGGCCCAGTCATCGTCGTAGTCCAGGGCTAGGCCGAAGTTGCCGTACATGCCAAAGCCGATCGCCGAGCGCTCGTCGATCTGATGACTGATGAACAGACTGGCACCGGGCAGGTACTGCAGCGCGTTGCCGCCTTCGTTGCCGTCGAACTGGTTGTTGGCATCCCGGGAGAATTTGATATCACCCAGGATGACCTGGGCGTTCGCGCTGATCTGTGTCCCTTTCAACTGGGTAAGGCCTGCGGGGTTGCTCATCAATACGCTGGGGTCTTTGGCCAATGCCGCAGAACCCGCGTTGGCCAGGCCGTTGCTTTCCTGGCCGGCTTCATAGATGAAAATGCCGCCGGCTGAAACTTGGGAGCTGGCCCACACCAGTGAGCAAGCCGTTAGCGGGAGTGACCACCGCCGGCCACAGCGCTGATAGACATTCATGCCGCTGCTCTCCATTGCGTGACGAGGTAATTTGCTTATGAGAAAAAGGGGCAGTACACCGACAAAGTCGATGCCCTGCCCGACGTCTAGATCATCAAGTTCTGCCCGCGATGACCTGTCAGAATGACGCAAGGCGTCAAGGAGCATTCATATCAACCGGCTGGGAGGGACCAAATCGCCTTACTGAATTTTTTTGATGACCGGAGGTTTCCAACTACCATCCAGGATCGCTTGCTCTCCCCAGTAAGCACGTATGTACAGGGAGATGTTTTCCTTAGGCGACGGCAGCCAGTTACTCTCCTTGTCTTTTCCTGGGGAACTGGGTCCAACATACAGAGTCAGCGACCCATCGGAATTTTTCTTCAAGTCTTTGTTTTTGGTGCCTAGGGAATAGCGCTTGAGTGGGTTTTCGCTGAACAGGTGATGTTGGTTATAAAGCGTGAGCGACCAGAAACCCTTAACTGGCGGTTCCTCGCCTTTGGCGAACGTGATGCTGTAGTTGTGAGCACCATTGAGCTGGGCCCCTGCGCCGTCAAAATCGGTGTAGAAGTATTGGGTTTCATTAGGGCGGTTCTCGAACATGTTCGACTTGGCCGTGGCGACTCGGTTGAAGTAGTCGTAGCCGAACTGCGCATTGTTTCGAGAACGGTTCCAGCCGTTGCCAGCCGGCGTGCCGTTATATTTCCACTGGAAGAAAGGTTGAATCAGCTGCTTTTCGCTCTCCACCGCCGTGTCCACTAGCAATTTCTTCACGGCCGGGTCCTTCTCAGCGGCATCCATCAGCGCGCGGAACTGCGCATACAGCGCCTCTTCGCCCGGTTGTGGAGGCACCGATTCAAGTACTTGCGGGAACTGATCGAAGAACTTCTCTGGTATGACCCAGCGGGTTTCACCTGAACTGGCTTTGTCGGCGTTTGGGTTGGGTATATCGGGTGTATTTTTCCAGTCGATGGTCTTCATCTTGCCGTCGAACTCGCTCAACGGATAAGCCACCACCTGGTTTAGCTTTTCCTGAATCGCGGAACGGTCCTCAGCGGTGTCATCCATGAAGATGCGCGGAATTGCGTTGTTCAAATTCGTCGGGCTGCGCACGACAGCCTCTACGCCTTCCGGCTTTTCACCTTTCCATTCTGGCCCCGCCAGCAAATAGAAACCGGGTTTGCTGCCATAGGCTTTGCCCAATTCGCCAAACTGATCAGTACGCTGATCATAGAGGGCATAAACCCAGAACCGATCACCGAAATCAGGTACTTGAATGACTACCGGTTCGTCGTTTAGCGAGAAAAAACCCAAGCCGTAAACCACATCCTGGTTCGGACAGGTCACGAACGTTTCAGACGACGTGATGTAGTCATGCAGCATACCGATCTGGCCGCGGGGAGCCACCGGCAGAATACCGCCGATTAACCCAGGGTGCGGGGCTTTGGTAATGGTATTGCTGCGGTTGAGCTGGTTGACCATCGGCCAGCCCCATAGGTATGCCTGGCGCGCGACAGCCTTGACGTAGTCCGGATGCATCAGCACCCCGCTGACGGGCTGGGTGATTCCTTGTGTCCCAGCTCGGGTGTGTTCGGCAGCTCGTGTTACAGCTGGAATAATGGCGGCCATGAGCATGGCGGCAGTCAGTGCGTTGATGACACGCTTCATATGCAACCTTCCTTAGATTTGTGGAAAAGGCTCCTCCGGATCACTTCATCTTGACTAAGTCATCCGGTTTCCAAGTCTGGTCGTAGAACGCATCACCAGTGCCATACAGTCGGACAGTGGCCAGGAAATTGCGCCCAGGGATGGTTTGGATAAAGGCATTGTCAGCCACATCCTTAGGCTTCTCTGGGCCGAACCAAATTTCAATCGAGCCATCGGCCTGCTTGGCAATGTCGTAGTAGCCATTGGTGGACGGCAGCAGTTGCTTGGTTTCCGGCATGGTGCCATCGGTTATGTTGTAGGCGGTCACTGCCCAGAACAGCCCAGCCGGCGGATTAGGTGGCAGGCGCATCTTGTAGGTATGGCCGCCCTCCAGGAAGTTGCCGTCCTTGTCACGTGCGGTGAACGGATACTTCGAGCCAGCCCCTGTACTGTGCATGACCATGGCCGGTGCTGATGAATAGGCGATCTGGAAGAAACTCGCCCGTTGATTGACGTCCAGATAGCTGTCCTGCATCCACTCGGCGGTGCCGCCAGCCCAAGTATTTTCATACTGGCGGTCTTTGTAGTAGAGGTTCCGCTTGTCGTCACGGCCTAGTTGCCGGAGTGCCATGATCATTCTCGGTGCGGTTTCCACCGCCTTCTTCAGCAACTCCTCCTGCTTGACAGTCGGTTTGAACGGCTCACCTTTGACAATACCGATCGACGCCAACACTCCACGCAACTCAGGCGTGATGGCCTCTACAGGTTCGTAGTCGACGAACTCTTTTAGCTTCGTCCAGTAGGTATTATCGGTGGGATACATCATGTTCAACGACTTGCCACTGGCATCTGGGAATTCCATGGGCTTAGCGTCTTTCTCGGTTGCCCACAGTGGATACACGCGGGTGCTTTCCGCGTTTTTCACAGCGGGCGCGGGGTCAGGTTTGCCTTCACCTTTGCCCATGATGGTGCGGAAGAACAGAAAGACGTTATAGGTCGGCGACTTGAACGTGTAATACCCGCTCGGCACATGGCCCTGGTAGTCCGGTGGCAGTAGCAGGTATAGGCCACCGCGTGCCCGATCAGGCCCCACGGCACCAACATCGGTAATGGTGCGCTGGAAGAAGTCGGTGAACATGCCGATGACATTGGCCGGTGCGTTGACTACGAGGGGACCGGTCTTTTTCAGGTCCAGATAACTCATCGAGTAGATGACGTCCGCGTTCGGTGTCGGTACCTGGGCGCGGGCATCCATGCGTTGCTTCCAGATCGGTAGCACGTTGTATCCGGAGCCGAACGCCTTTTCGGAACCGTCACGCAAACCAATAGTGTTAAGTGCGGGCAGCATGGTCATGTAGGCATGCACGGCACGTTGGTAATACAGCTCGTCGCGGAGGCTTTCGGCTTCTTTCGAATCGAGCCAGTTGCCATTGTTGATCTGCTTGACCAAGGGAGAGGCTGGAGCGGCTTCCTCCGCTTGCACATGCGGCAATAAAGACGTGAGGAGCAGTGCAGATGTCAGGGCCGCGTACTTGAAAACTGGAACCATCGCAAAAACTCCTTTTCCTGATGCGACCTGCTTCAAATGTTCGGAGCGAGTGAGGCAATGGAGCAAGCCGTTGATGTCGTATGGAGGCAACATGAACTGGCCTAATGATTTTGGACACCTTCATCGGGCGCTATGATGGCGCCCAATTGGAGGCAAAATTAGTGCGTAAATCTTACTCAAGAGAATACAAGGTCCAAGCTGCC